>JBAXMR010000050.1:0-31071 GCA_037134195.1 Paludibacter sp.
AATAAGTTTCCATTTCCCTGTCGCCTACAACTTCCGATCCAACCAAAAACACACTGATCTTTATCTTTTCAGTCAAAATAATACTGTCGATATTCTGGCTACCATCCAACGGACCATCATCAAAAGTCAAATAAACATATTGTTTTTGAGGAAGTGCAGATTCCTTCTTACTGTCTATTTTACAAGAATAAAAGACGAACACAAAGAAAACAAAAAATAAAATACTGAAAAAACGAGGATTCATATAGTTTAAGTGTGAATTGTTGTGCATAGCTTACAAATCGGAGCGAATGGAAGTACTTTCAAAATATTGTAATTGTTCTCCTTTAATGTCCTTTTGCTTTTAATACTACAGCAATTGTGGAAATCATAATTTTAAAATCTAACCAGAGTGACCAATTATCTATATAATCCAAATCCATCTGCATCCATTCTTTAAATGAAACCTGATGACGACCCCATACCTGCCATTTACAAGTTATACCGGGCTTCATGCTTAATCTTCGCAGTTGAGACTGCTCGTATTGTTGTACTTCTTTCAAAAGTGGTGGTCTTGGTCCTACGATTGACATTTCACCTCTAATTACATTGAGAAACTGAGGAAATTCATCTAATGACGTTTTACGCAAAAACCTTCCTATTTTAGTAATTCTGGGATCATTTCCTATTTTAAAAACAGGTCCATCAGCTTCATTTTTTTCTTTAATTTGATCCAGCAGTTCCTCTGCATTCATAACCATAGTTCGAAATTTGATACATTTGAAAAGCCGACCGTTAAGACCTACTCTTTCCTGAAAAAAGAAAACCGAACCACCATCACTTTGTTTAATCAGTATGGCTAACAGCAGCATAAATGGAGATGTCAGCAAAAGAGCAACAACACTTAGAATTATGTCCAAGCTATCCTTTATTTTCAAACTTAAATAATTGTCAGTAACAGTGGTATGAGTTATGTAATTCAGATTCGAAAGTGAGGGCTTCTTAAAAAACCCCTTTTGAATATCTGGTTGTTGAAGTATATGAAGTGATACCCCAATCGTATTAACTTCATTTTTCAGGTTTTCAATATTAAATAGAGTATCTGTGATTGGAAGGCAATAAAAAATATCGTCAACTGGATTCGACTTTATATAATAGAAAAGCTCATCGTTTGTATTTATAATTTTTGTATCTTTGAAATGTTGCTTCAATTGAATATCGGCAGATACAATTGAATGTACTTCATAACCCCAGTCTTTAGCACGAATAAACGACTCGATAAATGAAGCAGATTCTGAATTGGCTAAGATAAGCACATTTCGCTTATTGTAGCCTTTCCTGCGTATAAATAACATCAAACTATAGAGTGAAATTTTAAATGTTATTAAACTTATCAGGTTAATGATTCCGAAAATAAAAATATATTCTATCGAATAATAAATTGAACGGAACATAGAAATTATAAGCACTTCAAGAAACATTAATAAGCAACCAAAAAACACTGTAACCAAATATCCTCTAATCATAGATAATAGATCAGAAGTTCTGAAAATAAACCCCAAATTCAGATAATAGAGGAAAAAGCCCCACACGATGGTAATTTGAGCCATCAGGGCGATGGTGTTATGGAAGCGATGGTTTTCATTAAGAATAACGGATGTGGTTAAAAACACCAACAGTGTTAGTACAACCTGCACCATTACCATAAATAAGGCTAATTCAATTTCTCTTTTCTTAATCATTGCTTGGTTAAAAAATAAATATAAAATATTGTTGTTACAAACAAGTTAACTTTAAATAATGGATATAAATTTGCTTTTATTTACTCGAAATTCTAATAAAGCCTTTCCAGTCCTATTATCAACTGCAAATATATTTAAAAAAATGAAATCAAAGTCGTATATTCCGATTTTTAAAATCATTCTTCTTCTATTTGAAATAACGAATTTAATAAAAAACTAAAATAATGTGTTGAAAATTTGGCTTATACCCATTTGTTTTTGTTATTTTGCACCCGATTTCAAAACATTAGCCACCTAACTGATTCCTTTATGTCAAAAAATCTTGTTATTGTAGAGTCACCCGCCAAAGCCAAAACCATCGAGAAATTCCTAGGTGCAGATTATCAGGTAATGTCCAGTTTCGGACATATCCGCGATTTGGCCGAAAAAGGCATTGGCATTGACTTTGAGAACAATTATCAACCGCAATACGTGGTTTCAACCGATAAGAAAAAGACGGTATCAGAACTCAGGAAAGCAAGTAAAGAAGCAGAAATTGTATGGCTTGCTTCCGATGAAGACCGCGAGGGAGAAGCCATAGCCTGGCACTTGTTCGAGGAGTTGAAACTTAAAAAAGAAAATACCCGCCGTATTGTTTTTCACGAAATAACCAAAGATGCCATCCTGAATGCTATCGAACATCCGCGTGATATTGATGTGAATCTGGTAGATGCGCAGCAAGCACGCCGTGTGCTCGACCGCATCGTGGGTTTTGAACTTTCGCCTATATTATGGCGCAAGATTCGTCCATCACTCTCGGCCGGACGTGTGCAATCGGTCGCTGTGCGATTAATAGTAGAGCGTGAACGTGAAATTAATCAATTTTCGGCTGAAGCTACCTATCGGGTAAGCGCATTGTTCACTTCGGTGGATGTAAACGGTAAGCCTATTGAACTTAAAGCGGAACTTTCACAACGATTTGCCACTAAAGCCGAAGCCATGGCTTTTCTGGAAACCTGCAAAAATGCACAATTCAGCGTCGATAATATTATTACTAAACCGGCAAAGAAATCACCTGCACCGCCTTTCACCACTTCCACTCTGCAACAGGAAGCTGCCCGTAAGCTGGGCTATTCGGTGGCACAAACCATGCAAGTGGCACAACGTCTTTACGAATCGGGGAAAATTACCTACATGCGTACCGACTCGGTGAACCTATCGGATTTGGCACTCGGCACTTCCAAAGCGGAGATTATCAGCATGGCCGGACCGAAATATGTTCACACCCGTCAATTCAACACCAAAACAAAAGGAGCACAGGAAGCTCACGAGGCTATTCGTCCGAGTTATATGAATGCCCACACGGTGGAAGGAACATCGCAGGAAAAACGACTTTACGAATTAATCTGGAAACGCACCATTGCCTCGCAAATGGCTGATGCCGAACTGGAAAAAACATCGATATATATCAATATTTCAGGCAGTCAGCATCAATTTATTGCTTCGGGCGAAGTGATTGTGTTCGACGGTTTTCTGAAAGTGTATTTGGAATCAACCGATGACGAAACGGATGCCGAAAATGAATCACTCCTGCCGGCAATGAAAAAAGGCGAGAAGCTGATTTCGGAAGAAATTGTAGCTCAGGAACGGTTTTCGCAAAAACCACCACGCTATGGTGAAGCCAGTCTGGTGCGCAAACTCGAAGAATTGGGTATCGGTCGTCCTTCTACTTATGCACCAACCATTTCCACCATACAGAACCGCTCTTATGTGGAAAAAGGAGATCGGACTGCTGAACGACGTGAGTTCAATGTACTAAAACTGAAAGCGGGAAAAATTTCCGATAAAATAAAAGAGGAAAACACAGGAGCCGAAAAATCAAAACTATTCCCTACCGACATAGGTATGGTGGTAACCGACTTCCTGACAGAATATTTTCCTGATATTCTGAACATGAACTTCACTGCCGAAGTAGAAAAAGAGTTTGACCTTATTGCCGAAGGCGATATTCAGTGGACAAATGCCATCGATAAATTTTATAAGAAATTCCATCCGGTGGTGGAAGATACGATGAAGAATTCCGAACGTCAGGTGGGTGAACGCATTTTAGGAAACGACCCGGTAAGCGGTCGTCAACTCTCGGTGAAACTAGGCAAATATGGACCTTTGGCACAAATTGGAACTGCTGAAGAAGAAGAAAAACCGCTTTTTGCTTCGTTGCGCAAAGACCAGTCGATTGAAAGTATTTCATTGGAAGATGCTCTGGAACTTTTCAAACTTCCACGTCAGATTGGCGAATATGAAGGCAAAGTAATGACAGTGGCTATTGGTCGTTTCGGACCTTATATCCGTCACGATGCGGCTTTCTACTCGTTACCCAAAACCGATGATCCAATGGATGTCACCACAGAACGTGCCATCGAAATTATAGAAGAAAAACGCGATGCTGAGAAAAACAGATTGATACTTTCGTTAGGTGAAAATAATGAAATACAGGTGCTTAATGGACGATTTGGACCATATTTTACCTGTGATAAAGTCAACTATAAAATTTTCCCCAAAGGTACTGATCCAAAAACTTTGACTTTAGAAAGGTGTAAAGAGTTGATGGCAGCTCAACCTGATGCAGGTGCTAAAAAGAAACCATTCGGACGGAAAGCCGCAGCACCTAAAACGGAAGCAAAAGAAAAACCGAAGGCGAAAGCTAAAGCGAAGGCAAAGGCAAAGAAAAAATGATAATCAGTTGCCCTTCGGGCGTTAGTTGTTTCACGTTAGTTGCCCTTCTGGCGTTATTAATGATTATTCTGTTATTAACTAACACAAAGTAAATAACGTGCGAAGCACAAATAACATAAAGTAAATAACCATAAGTAACCCACATAAATGAGAAACCTGATTCTTTTATCCTTACTGTCGGTTTTTAGCTTTGGAGCTAAAGCGCAATCATCCTTTTCGCTGAATGAAGGTCAGACTGCATTGGTTTATTCCTTACCAAAAACAGAATTCATTATCGAAATTGAAACAGAGAAAACCTCACAGAAACCGGGTGTTTTTTATCGCTATTCGGAACGTTATCTAGCAACAAACAAGGTAATTACCGAAGAAAAAACAACATTTCGTCTTAAAAATATCAAGGTAAAAACCCGTGCAATAGCAGATTCAAGCCGAACATTCTCCTTTATTCCAAATTTATGGTTACAAACCTATCATTTAAGCGTGAATAGTCAGGGAATTTTGTGTGGCGTGAATGTGACTTGTGAACCTGAAAAACCTGTAATTTCTGCATCAACAATCCCTGCAAAAGGAACTGAAAAAACTGATCAACTTTTGCCGCTTGGCGAAGAATATATGTTAGCCGGTTCAGAAGCCAAACTAGCAGAGGGTGTTTCCAAACAAATCTACCGTGTTCGCGAAAGACGTTTGAGTTTACTTACTGCCGATGTTGATAAACTGCCGGCTGATGGTGATTCTTTTAAAACCATGATGGATGGATTAAGCAAGCTTGAACGGGATCTCACCGAACTATTTACCGGAAAAACAACAGTGGAAACACAGAGTCAAACCATTAGCCTTATTCCTTCAAAAGCGTTGAATAATCAGGTATTGTTCCGCCTTTCAGCACAAAAAGGTATTGTTGCTGCCGACGATTTAAGTGGAATACCATTTTATATCAATGTATTACCGGCTACAGTAACGGTAAACCCTGCCGATCCCAAAGCCAGACCAGAAAAAGTAGCATTGTATTACGTGTTGCCGGCTTCCACTCAGGTCACAATTACAGATGGTGTTAATACGCTTTACAACAGTGAGTATTTTGTTCCGCAGTTTGGAAAAACCATTCTTCTCCCTGAAAGTATTTTCCGCAAAAGAGGGATGAAACTCCATATTGACTGCCAAACAGGTAGGTTACAGAATATTGAATAACATTTCCTGATTTATTTTCAGTATCGTTTCTTTACCAACACTTTCAATCCGTCGGTAACCGTTTTGACATAAATTTCTGTTCCTTCTTCATAAGGCTCACCATCGTAATGAAACGGCCCTGACTCTTCGCGTCTAAGCACGATTGATTTGGCTCGCAAAGTAGTCATAAACAAATCTTTGTCAATATTTTTTGCAAAAAGATTTAGTGCCAGGGTAGGTATTGCAATAACAGGAAAATTACTCATAATGGAAATATCCATCTGACCATCCTGTACGCTTGCCTGTGGTGCAATATAAGCATTGTTGCCCCACTGTGATGCATTTGCAAAGGTGAGAACAAATGCTTTAACTTTCAAATCAATACCGTCACCCTCTAAATGATAGTTTTGAGATTTATAACTGAAATATCCCGTGATAATTTTCTCAATGTAACTCATAATTCCACGTCTTTTCCCCTTGGCAAACTCTGTACTCACATACGCATCAAATCCAGTTCCACAGGTACAAAAAAACGGATGTTCATTTACCAACCCATAATCTATAAATATTGGCTCGGAATAATTCAATTGTTTTATAGCTTTTCGAACACTCGTTGGTATGCCTAAATGCCGAGCCAGACCATTTCCGGAGCCAATTGGAATAATGCCCAATGAGGTATCGGTATGTATAAGTGAACGGGCAACTTCATTTACAGTTCCATCACCACCAACTGCCACTACTATCTGAAAACCCTTTTCGGCAAACTCCTTTGCCAACTCAGTTCCATGTCCGCGATACTTTGTGAAGATAATTTCAGGTTTGTAAAAACTTTGATCTAATCCGCGTATAATCATGCCGGAAAGATCTTCTTTTCTTCCTGTTCCTGAAAAAGGATTAACTATAAAAGCTATTTTTTTACTCATCTAAATTTGGGGAAATGGTTTGCGAAATTACAAAAAAATTATCAATAATAAAAAATGAATAGTCTTAATTGATTTGCAACTAATCATATCAATGGTTTGTTGTATCTTTGTGATTGAGTTTTAAAGATTGAAAGCATAAAGTTCCTAAAATTCTGCCTTATAACTTTATAAACTTTATACTTTATAAACTTTCTACTTTATGAACTTTCCAAACTAATGAACACCTTCACCATGGCAAAGAAACGAAGAAAATCCGGTGCAAGTACCAAAATGAATAAAAAAGAACTGGTACGGAATATTATCAATGTATTTAATGAAAATACAGAGAAAACGTTCAATTACAAACAGATATCAACCCTTTTGGAAATCAAATCCGAATCACAACGGGTGTTTATCAATCAGTTACTGTACGAACTGCTGGATGAAGATTTTCTGGTAGAGATTTCGCGCGGAAAGTTTAAAGTCAATTCGCGTGGTGGCTATATCGAAGGCATAATCGACCGTCAGGGTGTGAAAACCTACCTGATTCCCGATGATGGAGGCGAACCGGTGTTTATTCCCGAACGAAAAACCAATCACGCGCTGCTCAACGACCGAGTAAAAGTATTTCTGTATGCTCACCGCAGGGGTCAACAACCCGAAGGCGAAGTGGTTGAAATCATCAAACGGGCTAAAGATACTTTTGTCGGTATTTTGGATGTGTCCGACAATTATGCTTTCCTTATATTGGACAACCGCATTATGACCAACGATATTTTTATTCCGAAAAACAAACTGAACGGAGGCAAAAACGGACAAAAAGTAATCGTAAAATTGCTCGGGTGGGAGCCGAACGCCAAAAATCCGATTGGCGAAGTGATTGATGTGCTGGGCGATAAAGGCGATAATAACACCGAAATGCACGCCATTCTGGCCGAATTTGGTTTGCCGTACAAATATCCGGCTGAAGTAGAAGCTGCTGCCGATAAAATAGATGCCGGAATCACTCCCGAGGAAGTGGCAAAACGCATTGACATGCGTGCTGTGACTACTTTTACAGTCGATCCGCGTGATGCCAAGGATTTTGACGATGCGCTTTCGCTGCGCAAATTGGCCAAAGGACTATGGGAAGTCGGCGTTCATATAGCCGATGTGACACATTACGTTCGCCCTGGCAGCATTATCGAGGAAGAAGGAAGGGAACGTGCCACTTCGGTTTATCTGGTCGACAGAACCATTCCAATGCTACCCGAACATTTATCAAACGGAATTTGCTCGCTTCGCCCTAACGAAGATAAACTGACTTATTCCGTTATTTTCCAAATGAATGACAAAGCTGAAATTGAGCATTACCAAATAGCCAAAACCGTAACCTGCAGCGACCGCCGGTTCACCTACGAGGAAGCACAGGCAATTATTGAAACCGGCGAAGGAGAATATAAAGATGAAATTCTGACTATGGATAAGTTGGCAAAAATTCTTCGGCAGAAGCGATTCGATAGTGGTGCAATTGCATTCGACAGGGTTGAAGTCCGTTTTGAAATTGATGATAAGGGCAAACCTATCTCCGTATTTTTCAAAGAGCAGAAAGATTCCAATAAAATGATTGAGGAATTTATGTTGTTGGCCAATAAAACGGTTGCTACACATATCGGTAAACCAGGAAAAGGTCAGCCGGTTAAAACGTTTGTCTATCGAATTCACGATGTGCCCAACCCCGATAAGCTGAATAATTTTGCCGCATTTATCAAACGATTTGGATACACGCTGAAGACAAATGGAAAACAAACAGCTGTTTCGGGTTCTATAAATCATTTGCTGGACGAAGTTCAGGGAAAAAAAGAGCAAAATCTGATTGAAACGCTGGCTATTCGTTCTATGTCAAAAGCGATTTATTCCACAGCTAATCTGGGTCATTACGGACTGGCATTCGATTATTACACGCATTTCACGTCACCAATCCGCCGTTACCCCGATATGATGGTGCATCGCCTGCTCGAAAAATATGCCGATGGAGGTCGCAGTGTCAACGCCTCGGAATATGAAGAATATTGCCAACACAGTTCGGACATGGAGCAATTGGCTTCAAATGCCGAGCGAGCCTCCATAAAATACAAACAGGTGGAATTTATGGCTGAACGACTTGGGCAGGTATTCGATGGTGTTATTTCTGGCGTTACCGAATGGGGAATTTATGTGGAACTTATTGAAAATAAATGCGAAGGAATGATTCCTATTCGCGATCTGGATGACGACTATTACACTTTCGATGATAAGAACTATTGTCTTGTAGGCCGACGATTCCATAAAAAGTATCAACTGGGTGATGAAATAACCGTACAAGTAGCCAAAGCTAACCTGGATAAGAAACAACTCGACTTTGTAATTGCTTGATAAACAACAGGAAATAGCAAACAGTAAGCAGTAAGAAAATAAGAAAAATGGTGAACTTGCAGACTTTTTTCAGATTTTACTTTGCAGAAAAGAAAAATAGCCTTATCTTTGCACTCTCTTAAGAAAAAAACTGGCTGCATAGCTCAACTGAATAGAGTACCACACTACGGATGTGGGGGTTGCAGGTTTGAATCCTGCTGCGGTCACAATTAATAAAGCTACTTGTCTGATAATACAGCAAGTAGCTTTTTTTTTAGAATTTGTACAACATTTGCACAACAAATAAATAAAAAGGAGGGCTAACTTTCATTAATTGTCGTTGCATCTAAGAAGTTGAAAAGGTCTTTTTGGTGCTTGTAAATAAATGAATGGCTTTAATCAAATATAAAAAAGGCATTTTTGAACAGTACATTATAGTGCCTAAACGTAAAGATTTGCAACTATGATAGGATTACATTCAAAGTGAATCGCACATCAAAAATACTTTATTTCTTTTCCTTCAATCGAGCTAAGCAGATTATTTGCCAGTCGGCTTGCACCGAAGCGGAACATTGTGTTGTTCAGCCATTCATTTCCGAGAATTGATTTTACAATTGAGTAATGTTTCACCGCATCTTCGGTGGTTACAATTCCACCGGCAGGCTTGTAGCTTACTTTCATGCCCGTTTTTTCGTGCCATTCTTTAATTGCCTGACACATTACATAAGTTGCTTCAAGCGTTGCAGCCACAGGAATTTTGCCAGTTGAAGTTTTGATAAAGTCAGCACCTGATGCCATTGCCAGAATAGATGCTTTTTTGATATTCGTAGCTGAAACTAACGCACCGGTTTCCAGAATTACTTTTAGATGAGCTGTACGGCAGGCTGCTTTAATTTCGGAAAGTTCTTCGTACACTTCTTCGAATTTTCCTTCCAGAAATTTGCCTATAGATATTACCACATCAATTTCGGTGGCACCTTCCATTACACACATAGCAGTTTCGGCTACTTTTACTTCAATAAAAGTTTGTGAAGCAGGGAAACCCGCTGATACTGCAGCAATTCCTATTTCTTCAGTCAGATGTGCTTTAACTACAGGAACGAGAGACGGATAAACGCAAATTGCTCCAACATTGGGAAGATGAGGAAATACAGTTTTGAAACCATTTACTTTAGTTACCATCGAAATAATTTCAGCATCTGTATCTGTCCCGTTTAATGAAGTCAGATCAATCTGATTCAGACATTGTTTGTAAACTGCTGAGTTATTATTTTCGTCATAATGCGCTGCCAGAATTTTTTCAATATCTTGTTTTACTGCATCATCGCTCACATTAAAGTTGTATTGCTTAAAAAGGTCGTCAATTTTGCTCATGGTATTTTAATTTGCCCCCTGAATTCTGCCCCCCTAACCCCCTAAAGGGGGAATAAGACTGGGAAAAGAGAGAATTATTATTTTATTATTAAGTTCTACAAACTACTCATAAAGTCCCCTTTAGGGGACTTTATGAGTAGTAAGTTTTTCGTTTCCCAGATGACGTGTTTTGTCTCGGTCGGTTTTCTTTTGCATGTTTTTCTCAAAAGCTTCTGTCAGATTCACGCCGGTTTGGTTAGCCAGACAGATAAGTACCCACAGCACATCAGCCATTTCGTCAGCCAGATTCGCTTCTTTGTCAGATTTCTTGAATGACTGTTCGCCGTAAGTTCGGGAAATAACACGTGCAAGTTCGCCTACTTCTTCTGTCAGAATAGCCATATTGGTCAATTCGCCAAAATACCTGACGCCGTAGGTTTTAATCCAGTCGTCGACTTGTTTCTGTGCATCCTGTAAAGTCATTTTAATCTTCAGTAAGGCGGGCAATAATGGTTTCATTACCTGTGGTGGATTCACCAACCGTTACAAATACTTCTGTTCCGATGGGGAAATATAAATCAACCCTAGAACCAAACTTGATAAATCCGAGATGTTCGTTGAGATGACATTTTTTACCGGGATGAGCGTAAGTTACAATTCGGCGGGCCAATGCACCCGCTATTTGACGCACCAGAATCTGTGTTTTGCCCTCCGATTCAAGCACAACAGTTGAGCGTTCATTTTCATGACTTGATTTGGGCAGGAAAGCCGCCATATGCCTACCGCTGTGATGAACAGATTTGATAACTGTTCCTTTAATCGGATACCAGTTGGCGTGTACGTTAAACACCGACATAAAAATAGAAACCTGAATTCGCTGATCACCAAAGTATTCGAGTTCGTCGGTTGGTTCAACTACTACCACTGTTCCATCGGCAGGTGCAACAACCAGACTGGGATCATCTATATAAACTTTTCGTGGCGGATTACGGAAAAAATAAGCGAAGAAGAATAATAGTAATGCTGAAATTACAATATTCAGTATGGGTAGAATACCAAACGGAAAATGTTTATATACATAAAGGTTAACAAGTAAGAGAATCAGTGCCAGTGAAGCTAAAATAAACCGACCTTCTTTGTGAATTCTGACGTAGCGCATGCGTAATATTAGTTTTTATTGCTGTAAAAATATGAAACAAAAGTAAAGAAAAAGTATCACAGATGCAAGAGTGTGACATAAACTTTTCTAATCCGGCAGAATTGTTTAATTTTGTAGCTTGTTTTTACCCGAAATTTTAAATCAATCTCAAACTCAATGGATTTATCTCTTCTCACTGCAATTTCGCCTGTTGATGGCCGTTACCGTTCAAAAACTAAGTCTTACGCAATATATTTTTCAGAATATGCCCTGATTCGTTACCGTGTACAGGTTGAAATTGAATATTTTATAGCACTTTGCGAAATTCCATTGAAACAACTGGAACAAGTTCCTTCTTCGGTTTACCCTAAACTGAGGGGTATTTGTAAAAATTTTTCAGAAGCAGATGCCTTGAAAATTAAAGAAATAGAAGGAGTAACAAACCATGATGTAAAAGCGGTTGAATATTTTATAAAAGATAAATTTGATGAACTTGGTTTGCAATCATTCAAAGAATTTATACATTTTGGGTTAACTTCGCAGGATATAAATAATACGGCTGTTCCGTTATCTATAAAAGATGCCTTGCAGCAGGTATATTATCCTGAAATGGATGAGATTATTAAAACATTGTCACGATATGTAGAAGAATGGCGCGATGTATCAATGCTGGCTAAAACACACGGTCAGCCTGCTTCACCAACCCGACTTGGAAAGGAAATGATGGTGTTTGTAAACCGTATAAATAAACAGTTCTCAGCACTCAAAGAAATTCCTGATTCAGCTAAATTTGGTGGTGCTACAGGTAACTATAATGCTCATAATGTAGCTTATCCGGCTATTAACTGGAAAGAATTCGGGAATAAATTCCTGACTGAAAAACTGGGACTGGAGCGTGAACAATGGACCACACAGATTTCAAACTACGATAATCTGGCAGCTCAGTTCGATGCCATGAAACGTATCAACACTATTTTAATTGACTTTTGCCGCGATATATGGACCTATGTTTCGATGGAGTATTTCAAACAGAAAATAAAAGCCGGTGAGGTTGGTTCTTCGGCTATGCCTCATAAAGTAAATCCAATTGATTTTGAAAATGCGGAAGGAAATCTTGCCACTGCTAATGCAATGTTCGAGTTTCTGTCGGGCAAACTTCCTGTTTCGCGTTTACAGCGTGACCTCACCGACAGCACCGTGTTGAGAAATGTTGGTGTGCCTTTTGCGCACACGCTTATTGCTACCCAAAGTATTTTAAAAGGATTAGGGAAATTATTGCTTAATGAAACTGCCATTTATCGCGATTTGGATAATTCGTGGGCAGTAGTGGCTGAAGGCATTCAGACTATTCTTCGGCGAGAAGGTTATCCCGAGCCTTACGAAGCATTAAAAGCACTAACCCGTACCAATGAAGGAATTACAGCTAGATCAATCAGCGATTTTATTGAAACACTGAATGTAAACCAGTCGGTTAAAGAAGAACTGAAGCGCATTACACCACGGAATTATACGGGAGTTTAGAGAAAGTTTATAGTCAATAGTTTATAGTTTATAGTCAATAGTTTATAGTCAATAGTTTATAGTCAATAGTTTATAGTCAATAGTTCATAGACAATAGTATATAGTCAATAGTTTATTGTATATGGGAGATAACTATCAGGATTTTCGGAATCTAATGGCATATAAAAAGGCATTTGAACAGGCGTGTAGTATTTTTGAAATAACAATCGGATTTCCTACCGAGGAAAAATATTCACTCACAGACCAAATACGAAGATCCTCGCGCTCGGTTTGTGCAAACTTAGCAGAAGCTTACCGGAAAAGAAGTTATCACAAACATTTTCTTCTAAAAATGACTGATTGTTTAGGTGAGAATAGTGAGACTTTAGTTTGGCTTGATTTTGCGCTGAATTGTAACTATATAAACGAAATTGATTATCAGAAACGATCAGAAATTAATGAAGAAGTTGGAAAACTATTATCTTATATGTTGAATAATCCCGATAAATTTGGTGTTGCTCCACTATAAACTACCCACTATAAACTACCCACTATAAACTATAAACTACCCACTATAAACTATAAACTATAAACTATAAACTATATCCATGTTTAAATTTATAATGTTATTGAAGCGGTTTGCTCCGCCATACAAGAAATATGTTTTTCTGAGTTTGTTGTTCAATCTGTTGTCAACAATCTTTAGTTTGTTTTCGTTTGCAGCGGTAATTCCGGTTTTGCAGATTCTGTTCGGAATTGAAAAAGCTACTAAAGTGTTTGTTGCCTGGAACTGGAATCAAAGCTGGAATGAGATTGGGTCTGCTCTCAAAAATAATATTTTCTGTTGGATTGATCAGACTTTTCAATCGGTTGGCGCAAGCAATGCCCTGTTGGTTGTCGGATTATTTCTTGTACTTATGACCGGTTTAAAAGTGGGAATGGCCTATATGGGTTCTCATTTTATGATACCAATCCGTACCGGCGTACTCCGTGACTTACGAAATCAGCTTTATCATAAAATCATCAACCTTCCCATTGGATTTTTTACTGAGGAACGTAAAGGCGATATTATTTCGCGCATGACGGCCGATGTTGGCGAGGTGGAATCTTCTATCATGAGTTCGCTCGACATGATGTTTAAAAATCCGATAATGATTCTTATTTATCTGAGCGTTATGTTCAGTATGAGTTGGCAGTTGACCATTTTTGTGCTTTGTCTGTTGCCTTTTAGCGGTTGGTTGATTGGGAAAATTGGTAAATCACTGAAGAAAAGTTCGGCTCTCGGTCAGCAACTTAATGGTGAGATGCTTTCGCAAGTGGAAGAAACGCTGGGTGGATTGAGAGTAGTAAAAGCTTTTAATGCGGAACATAAACTGGAAGCCCGTTTTTCGATTCTGAACGAGAAAATCCGCAAGACATTAACTAAAATAAATCGACGTTATAATCTGGCCCATCCAGTAAGTGAATTTATTGGTACAGTGGTTATTGCCATCTTACTTTGGTTTGGCGGGGTGCTGATTCTTACTAACAGAAGTTCCATTGGTGCACCTGAATTTGTGTATTTTATCATAATTTTCTACAGCATTATTGCTCCTGCAAAGGATCTTTCGCGTGCTTCGTACAGTATTCAGCGTGGATTAGCTTCGCTCGAACGGGTTGATAAAATTTTGAAGACTGAAAATGTTATTAAAGAACCGAAAAATCCACAGGAGATTAAAAATTTCTCAGATAAAATTGAATTTAAAAACCTGAGTTTTAAGTATCAGACCGATTGGGTATTGAAAGATATTAATCTGGTTGTTCCAAAAGGAAAAACGGTTGCACTTGTTGGACAGTCAGGTTCGGGAAAGTCAACGCTGGTAGATTTGTTGCCGCGTTATTACGATCCGGTGAAGGGTGAAGTGATTATTGATGGGGTAAATATCAAAAAATATACCCGTCATGATCTTCGCTCGCTCATGGGCAATGTGAATCAGGAAGCCATTCTGTTTAACGATACCTTTTATAATAATATTGCTTTTGGGGTGGAAAGTGCCACACTTGAACAGGTTATTGAAGCTGCCAGAATTGCTAATGCACATGATTTTATTATGGCTACAGAAAATGGTTACGAAACGAATATTGGCGACCGTGGAAGTAAGCTTTCGGGTGGTCAACGCCAACGTGTGAGCATTGCACGTGCTATTCTGAAAAATCCACCGATTTTGATACTCGATGAAGCTACCTCGGCACTCGATACCGAATCGGAAAAAATGGTTCAGGAAGCACTGGAAAATCTGATGCGAAACCGCACCACATTAGTAGTGGCTCACCGTCTTTCCACCATCAAACGTGCCGACGAGATTTGTGTATTACACGAAGGTCATATTGTGGAACGAGGCAAACACGATGATTTGATTGCACTGGAAGGATATTATAAACGGTTGTGTGATATGCAATCCTTTTAAAGGGCAGTAAACGGTAAGCAGTAAGCAAAGCAGTAAACGGTAAGCAGTAAGGAGTAAATATAGAGAGTTTGGTCAGTTGTGATCAGGCTCTTTTTTTTGGAATATTTCTGCATAAATTTACATTAAACATGTTTTTCAAATATTTTCCAAAATAACCATAAAATATGATTAACTATTTGAAAAAAGTTATTATTTTTGCATCGAAATCTTTTGGGGATCATTCATTCTTTGTTTATTCGTAGTGCGACGTGAGTCGTGCTACGAATTTTTCAAAGATAAAATCAGCGAAAAACGTTCCGTTGAATAGTCTGCACATTGCAGAACCCTCACAGGTCAACCGTTGGTTAATCTGCACGTTGCAGAACCTTCAAAGTATGTCCATTGGTTAATCTGCATGATGCAGAACCTTCGCAGGACATCCGTTGGTTAATCTGCACGATGCAGAGCTTTCATAGCATATCCATTAGTTAATATGCACATTGTAGATTATTTACAGCTTTCAAAACCAATGATTTTCCAGTTAAACTATAGTTATTTTCAATTATTAATATCAAAAAAAATCTGTTTCTATGAGTAAACTATCATTTTCTCCGTTGCACGTTAATGGAATGACCATCAACAACACATTTTCTCTTATCAAATCATCGGTCGACCTTGCTATTCCCGTTCGTACCAATCTGGGCGTAATGCTCGATGCCGCACTAACCAAGATGATTACCGATAACGAAAGTTTCGGGCAGCAAATCAACAAAAATCAAAAAAGCGAACTTACTGACAACCTCAAACCGTTGGATAAAGATCGTGATGTTACCCAAGCTGAAATAAACCGCACCATTACGTTTTACTCCAAAGGAAGAGATGAAATTAAAAAAGTAGCCGCTCAAAAACTGAAATTATTCTTCACTCCCTATTGGAATGCTGCCGAGTTGCCTCAGAACACACAAACAGGGGTGATAGCCGAAATGATTGGCAAGTACAAAGCGAATACTGAATTGGTGGCAGCTGCTCAGACATTGGGGATTATTGATTTGATTGCGGCACTCGAAACCAAAAACAATGCTTTCGTTGCAGTGTACAAAAGTCGCAACGACGAAGTTGCCGGTCGCGAAACTTCGGGCAGTTCGCTGAAACCTGCCGCCGTGGCAAGTTATAACAACTTCTGCACCGTGTTGGAACAAGCCGTAAACCTGATGCCAAACGACACAAACCTGGCATTGTTCAACCACCTCGACTTGCTCCGCAAAAAATACCATGCAATGGGTGGATCTAAAGATGCCCCTGCACCGGATGGTGCTCCGGCAAAGTAATTAAAAGGTTTCCCCTGCCGCGTGAGTGGTGGGGGAATTTTTTTAAAGTTGAGATTATTAAATAGATTGTATATAAAATCATACACTTTGAGATTAAACCAGCTAAAGAATTTGTATTTTTGTGCTTATAATATAAACACTATTGATATAGTATGCGGAATACATTAGTTAGAAATAAAACTATGCCAACATTTTTTGGCGAAGTTCAATTAAAAGGTGAACGTACCAATAAAAGTCTTAAAAGTAATTCAGAACCAACTATTTTCTACAATCACCCTGATGGAAAACTTTGGCAAGGTGATAGTATAGCGTGGCTTAAATCGTTAGAAGATGAAAGCATTGATATGATTTTTGCTGACCCACCTTATAACATCAAGAAAGCTGATTGGGATACTTTTGAAAGTCAGGAACAGTACATAAAGTTTTCGATTGAATGGATTGAACAAGCAGCAAGAGTATTGAAACCAACAGGAACTCTTTTTATTTGTGGTTTTTCCGAAATATTAGCTGACATTAAACATCCAGCCTCGAAGTATTTTAAATCGTGCCGTTGGATTATCTGGAATTACAAAAACAAAGCAAATCTAGGGAAAGATTGGGGAAGAAGTCACGAAAGTATTATGCATTTCAGAAAGACAAAAAACTTCACTTTCAATATTGATAATATCCGAATTCCTTACAGCGAACATACACTAAAATATCCAAGCCATCCACAAGCTGCCACAAGTCAGTATAGTAGCAATGGACAAAATGATAATACACTTTGGGAGCCAAATCCATTAGGAGCAAAACCAAAAGATGTGTTGGAGATACCGCAAGATATTATCGAAGTTCCTACAACTTGTAATGGAATGCATGAGAAAACGCCACATCCAACCCAAAAACCCGAAGAGCTTTTGCGAAAACTAATTTTAGCATCTTCAAACGAAGGAGATATTATTTTAGACCCATTTTGTGGTTCGGGAACAACACCTGTTTGTGCTCAACAACTAAACCGTAAATGGATGTCTTGTGATTTGTCCGCGGAATATCTTGATTGGGCTGTAGATCGTATTGAATTAGTCGAAGATTGGACACAGGAGCAATGGATTAAATATGATTTCGAAAATCAAAAACGTAGAAACTCAATCAGATGAACTTAAAAAAGCTAGTCAATAAAGCGAAAGACAAAACTAATTTTGTGGATTTACAGGCATTTGTAAAATTCAGTAGTGAATACTTGGAATATATTGCTGATAATTTACAAGCAGTAATTATATCTCAGAATGAGAATCATTACCAGTTTTATCAATACAAGAAAGAAGGCAATTTTCAGATTTCAAGACCTGTCAATTCTAACTTGATGTATAATTCAACTGATTTTTCACAAGCATCAAATGAATATATTCGAATCTTGAAAAACATTAAAAACATTGATAATAAAGATAATTCAATTCGGGAAATTATAAATAATGGAACTTATACAATTCAACAGTCTATTGGTTGTGCTTTGGATGGACTACCTTCTGGTCAATCTAATACAGCAAGAAAACTGAATGGAGATTTATTCGAACATTTTATTCGACTTATAATTCAGGAAGTAGGTATTGATTGTAGATCAGGGGTTATACAAGTTCCTGTTATTGCAGAAGGAGAAGCTCTCTTTAATATGAGTTATCAGCATGATTTGATTATTGGGAATGAAGATGATGTCAAAGTGATTGGTTCAATAAAAACATCCAGTAAAGATAGAATAGATAAGATTTTCATAGACAAATTCCTTTACAATAAATTGACTGAGAAAACGACTCCTCATATTGCCATATTTTTGAATGATATTCAGAGAAAGAAAACTTCTACAGAAAATCAATATGGCATTAGTGCTACATTTTTGCCAGGGCATTTTAAAGGATATACAGTCAAATTAAATCCCCTTGATGGAGTCTATTATTGTGATATTAGACCAAACATGAGAACTGAGAATATTCTAAAGGATCATATTAAGACCTTTGATAACTTATTAATTGAGGATGTTTGGAAGTTTTTATGATTCAAGTATCGCTTTGCTGTAAAAACCAGAGGGCTTCAAATATTATTTGAAGCCCTCCTCATTTATCTATTGGAATATTTTATTTTTTTGTTTTCTGTTTTTCAGGTATTCAGAAAATAAAATTCGTTCGCCGTTATCTTCTTTTTTAGCTTGGTCGTAAAGGCGAATATCTTCCAATTCTTCCATGCTTTCTAGCATAGAATCAAACTCTTTAGCAGGTAAAATTACAAACGATTTTTTACCATTGGAACTTTTAATGTATTGAGGATGTACTGCAATCATACTGAGTGTCATTTATTTTGATATGCAAAAGTAATCATTTGTTGATTGATATAAGTAAGATAAAATCACATTTCCCATTGTTCCAGACTGCCGATAAGTTCATCGAACGTTTTGATTTTCGATTTAGCCTGAACTTCAGCAATTTGAGCTTCTACAGCTGCATCATACGACTCCTCAACCACATCGCGGATAACTCCCAGTGCGATTGGCATTTCAGGACCTTCCATCAAAGCCAGTTTTATATGGAGTGTTGTATCTTCGCAGGCAGCATCGTGAATCAGTATATCGTTTTCAGTAACGCCATTTTCGCCGATAGTCACCACTTTCAGGTTTAACCCATCGAGTACAAGTCCCTTATTTCCTTCTTTCCCAAAAATCATACGTTTGCTATGTTCCAACGCTATGGTTCTGTCTGCACGGAATTCTTTTTCGGCTAACCATCCGTGTGCTCCATCGTTGAAAATGACACAATTTACCAAACATTCAATCACTGATGTTCCTTTGTGTTTGGCTCCGGCCATTATAGTCATTTGAGCTGTTTTCAAATCTACATCGAGCAATCTACCAAAGAAAGTTCCGCGAGCACCCATCGTCAGTTCTGCCGGACGGAACGGACGTTCCACCGTTCCAAAAGGAGATGATTTGGTTACAAAACCTTTTTTGGTTGTTGGCGAATATTGTCCCTTTGTCAATCCGTAAATCTGATTATTGAATAACAAAACATTAATATCCACATTTCGGCGAACGCTGTGAATAAAATGATTTCCACCAATGGCCAGACAGTCGCCATCGCCGGTAATTTGCCAAACGGTAAGTTCCGGATTGGCCACCTTTACACCGGTTGCTATGGCAGCTCCACGACCGTGAATGGTGTGAAAACCATAACTACTGGTATAATAAGGCAATCGCGAGGAGCAACCAATTCCTGAAATAACGGCAGTTTGGTAAGGAGCTATGCCTAAATCGGCCATTACTTTTTGCAACGAACTAAGCACGGCATAATCGCCACAACCCGGACACCAGCGCACGTACTGATCGCTTTTAAAATCTTTGGCTGTATATTGAATTTTTACTGTTTCGGTAGTTTCCATGTTTTCTTGTAAACTAAAATTCTTATTTTAATAAAGTCACAAAATGTTCTTCCAGTTCGGTGGCAGTGAATGGCTGTCCCTGAACTTTATTGAATTGAAGGAATTCAACAGCGGGAACTTTGGAACGAAGAAAAGTGGCAAATTGACCGCTGTTCAGTTCGCAAACCACCACTTTTTTATAACGTTGAATAAGCTCGACTGTATTCTTTGGCAATGGATTGATATAGTTGAAATTAGCCAGTGCTACTTTTTCCCCTTTTTTGTTGATTGAATTTACAGCACTCATCAAGTGTCCATGTGTTCCACCCCAACCGATAACCAATAAATCGGCACCGGAATCACCTTCAATTTTTAATTCAGGTATAACGTTGCTGATATAATTAATTTTAGCTTCGCGGGTATCCACCATTTTCTGATGATTTTCGGGGTCGGTAGAAATAGCTCCAGTATAGTAATCTTTTTCCAGACCACCATTCCGGTGAGCAAAACCTTCCACACCAGGCACACTCCAATAGCGCACGTTGGTTTTTTCGTCCCGACTGGTTACTTTGTAATCAGCCATATCAGGTTTTACATAGTTTGGTTTAATGGCAGGCAATTCGGCCAACGTTGGTAATTTCCAGAGTGATGTTCCGTTACCGATAAAAGCATCAGTCAGCAAAATAACCGGAGTCATGTGTTCAAGCGCAATTTTACTGGCCATAAAGGCATAATGGAAACAATCATCGGGTGTTCCGGCAGCCATAACCACTGCAGGACTTTCGCCGTTCCTGCCGTAAAGTGCCTGTAGCAGGTCGGTTTGTTCTGTTTTGGTAGGTAAACCGGTTGAGGGACCACCACGCATTACGTCAATTACGACCAACGGTAATTCGGCCATTACAGCCAGCCCGATTGCTTCCGATTTGAGTGCTAAACCCGGACCTGAAGTATTTGTAGCAGCCAGACTTCCTGCAAATGAAGCTCCTATAGCCGAGGTAATCCCCGCAATTTCATCTTCAGCCTGAACCACTTTCACTCCCATGTCTTTGCGGGCAGTCAGTTCATGCATAATGTCTGTGGCAGGTGTGATTGGATAGCTACCAAGGAAAAGTTGCAATCCTGCTTTTTGAGCAGCTGCAATCAGCCCCCAGGCAGTTGCCTTGTTTCCGCTTATGCTGGTATATTTTCCTTTCGGGGTTTCATGCGATCTTTCTACAAAATAAGTTGAAACCGTAAGATGTAAATTGCTTCCAAAATTAAAACCATCAGTAAGCACTTTTATATTTGCTTCGAGAATAGTCGGTTTTTTTCCGAATTTATTTGTAAGGAAGTGAATGGCTTGGTCAATCGGACGGTTAAATAACCAGCAAATCAAACCAAGCGCAAACATATTTTTGCTTCTCAATACCGTTTTGTTATCAAATCCCATACCGTCCAGACTAGCTTGAGTAAGTGTGGAAAGCGGCGCAGGAATAAGTTGAATAGTGTCTGAGATATTTAATTCCTCGAATGGATTTTCAGTCTTAAAACCGGCTTTGTCAAAACCTGATTTATCAAAAGTGTCGGCATCAAATATAATGACACCACCTTTTTTGATAAATGCAGCATTTACTTTCAGAGCTGCGGGATTCATTACTACCAACACATCGGGATCGTCGCCCGGTGTATAAATCTTACTCGAACCTAAATGTACCTGAAATCCTGAAACACCCCCCAATGTGCCTTGTGGAGCACGAATTTCGGATGGAAAATCAGGGAATGTTGAAATTTCATTTCCCAAAATAGCCGAAAGATTGGAAAAAAGAGTTCCTGTCAGCTGCATCCCATCGCCGGAATCACCCGAGAAACGAACTACCACATTATCCAATTCGGTTTTAGTGACTTTATTCATTTTGTTTAAAAATATTGTTTTTGTAATGTTCAGATGGCAAAAATAAAAAATATAATCTCAAATACACGCGACATTAAGCTAAAAATGCACAAATTACATTTATCTGTGCATTTCTGATATTTTTCTGAATTCCTATACAAAATTATTGCTGGTTTGTAACAAATCAGAAGTCTGCATTGTTCGGTGTACGTGGAAATGGAATTACATCACGAATATTCGACATTCCGGTAACGAACAATAATAAGCGTTCAAAACCAAGTCCGAAGCCAGCGTGTGGAGCTGTTCCGTATTTCCGAGTTTCCAGGTACCACCAGATATCTTTTGTTGGAACGCCCATCTCGTCAGCTCGTCTCTGAAGTTTATCAAAATCTTCTTCACGTTGCGATCCTCCGATTATTTCACCGATTTTGGGAAATAAAACGTCCATGGCGCGAACAGTCTTTCCATCATCGTTTTGTTTCATGTAGAAAGATTTGATTTCTTTCGGATAATCTGTGAGAATAACCGGTTTTTTGAAATGTTGTTCAAC
Source organism: Paludibacter sp. (assembly GCA_037134195.1). GTDB lineage: Bacteria > Bacteroidota > Bacteroidia > Bacteroidales > Paludibacteraceae > Paludibacter. The sequence continues at coordinate 22,425 of JBAXMR010000050.1, forward strand.
CAGGTAGCGTTCGTGTTCCGATTGCAAATCTGTTCCCCAACCTACCGGAAATTCAAATTTATGTCCTTTAGCTACGGCAGCTTCCAGAATTTCAATTCCTTCGGTGTATGTCAGGCGCTTGAAATCGTTGTTCACTACAAAGTTTAGTCGTTCGTATAATTCTTTGTCGTACATGTTGTTGAGGAAATCCAAATCATCCTTACAGTTATCCAACGCCCACTTCACACAATACTGAATAAAATCCTGAGCCAGTTGCATATTTTCCTCAATTTCATTGAAGGCAACTTCCGGTTCAATCATCCAGAATTCGGAAAGGTGACGTGGAGTGTTTGAGTTTTCGGCACGGAAAGTAGGTCCGAAAGTATAAATCTTGCCCATCGACATGGCTGCAAGCTCACCTTCAAGCTGACCCGAAACAGTCAGACTGGCCTGTTTGCCAAAGAAATCATTGCTGTAATCAATTGAACCGTTTTCGTCTTTTTTCAGGTCGTACAGGTTCATGGTTGTAACCTGAAACATTTGTCCGGCACCTTCACAGTCGGAAGCAGTAATAATAGGAGTGTGGAAATAGAAAAATCCGCGTTCGTGGAAGAAGCTGTGAATAGCCATTGCCATGTGATGACGGATACGGAAAACTGCTCCAAAAGTATTTGTTCGTGGACGTAGGTGAGCAATTTCACGGAGAAATTCCATGGTATGTCCTTTTTTCTGAAGTGGATATATTTCAGAGTCGGCAGTTCCGTAAATTTCAATTTGCTCAGCTTGAATTTCAACATTCTGACCTTGTCCGAGCGATTCAACAAGCTTTCCGGTAACGCTTATACAAGCTCCTGTAGTGATTGGTTTCAGATATTCATCACCGAATGTTGAATTATCGGCAACTACCTGAATATTATGAATGGTTGAACCATCATTCAACGCTATAAAACTAACATTCTTATTTCCGCGGCGTGTTCTTACCCAGCCTTTTATGTTCACTTCGGCACCAAAATCTTTTCTTTTAAGTGCATCAAGTATTACCGTTCTGTTCATATTAATTTTAATTATGAGTCTTACTTATTTTAAGAGTACAAAAGTACAAAATTTCAACGAAAAATTCAGCATCTGTATAAACAAAAGCACCTGCTTGTATCAAACAGGTGCTTTGTGTTGAAATATGTATATTTTTTATTTCCTTTTGGGTTTCGCCATAGTTCCGGTCATACTCATAGCACAGCGGAAACCAATGTCATTCGTCGATTTGTCCTCATCCAACGATCTACGTGCAGAGGGGTTTAACCAATATACACGGTCTTTCCATGAACCACCTTTATAAACTCGGGTCTTATCTGTAATTCTTGGACGCAAAATATCGGTTGGGTCATTATTATTTTTTTTCAAATTGGCTAATCCGGTTGAGTCGTTTACCAGAAAATCAATTTGTGAGGAAGCATCTCCATCTTTAAAACTACGTGCATCATCACCTTTAGCAACTTCATTAGCAATTCGTCCTAGAGAATCTATTTTATAGGATTTGTTTCCTATTGAGTCACTTTCAACTACTATTGGTGTTTGATAAACATTACCACGGAAAGAGTTATATTCGGCAACATCCGTGTAAGATGTAGGGCGATAAACATCCAAAACCCACTCATTTACATTTCCTGCCATATTGAATAAACCAAAATCATTGGGATAAAATGAGTTAACGGGAGCAGTAATACTTACACTTCCTGAAGTACCCATCATATCACCTCGTCCTCTAACGTAATTTGCCATCATGCGTCCCTGGTATTTTTTTGATGAATTACGCAACTGATTACCCGACCAGGGGTATATCTTTCCTTCTGGAACCATTCCATTTTCATCGGGCGATAAAGCATAAGCAGCATATTCCCACTCAGCTTCTGTTGGTAGTCTGAAATTGGAATACAGTATCCCATCGGACATGTCCACTTTTCTGTCATGGCCATATAAATCTTTTTTGGAATTTTTGCCAGATATAGGCTGATAACTGGGTTGTAAAAGATATTTCTGTGTGTTGAACACAAAATTATTTGTAATTGAATCCAAATCAATCATTTGATCAAGTTTGCTGTAGTCGGGAGGTAAAATAACACCTGCCTGAACCAAAGCTAGTTCGTTGGCCCTGTCAGTACGCCATTGACAAAAATCCTGTGCTTGTTCCCAGGTAATACCTACTACAGGATACTCGTTAAAAGCAGGATGAGTAAAATAATTTTGCAGATAAGGCTCGTTATATGCTAAATCTTCGCGCCATACACTGTTGTTTGGTAATGCTTTCTGAACCAATCTGGGAGCAGTTTTACCAAAAACAACTTTCATCCAGTTTACATATTCGTTCCAGTCTTTATTGCGTACTTCCCATTCGTCCATATAGAATGAACTTACAGTTATTCTGCGGGGAGAATTATTACGCGGGGCATTGGTTATGTATTCACCTTTTTCACCTATAGTAAATGAACCTCCTTCAATAGCAACCATTCCGGGTGGTACAGTGGCAGAATAGCTTTTCTTGACTGTATATCCGGCTCCGTTTTTATCATTATACTTCCAACCGGTTATACGTGAATAACCTTCGTCAGTATTAGTGACGCAAGCAATTAGGGTTAGCGACAATCCAACCGTTAATAGTTTAGTTATGGTTTTCAATTTCATATTAAAGTATGATAATTTAAGAATATAAAATGTGGCAAAAACAATTGTGCAAAAATAGTACTTTTTTCCTTTAAATAGTCAATCCCTACTTTTTTTTTGAAAATCTAAATGAAATAATATAGTATATATAACTGAAATTCTGTTGAAAACGTATAGTTTCGGATAAAATTTTCAATATTTCCGTAAACTGAACACTCTATCGCTATATTTTCTTACTTTTGCAAAAGCTAATACGTAGTTGGATTGCACCCGATTTTATTAAGATTATGATTCAGAAACCTTTGACCTTGAAATTGAACAATCAATTAATGGATTTATCTACTCCATTGGTAATGGGGATTATAAATGTTACTCCCGATTCATTTTACAAAGGTAGTCGATTTATGTCTGAAAAATCCATTTTGAATATCTTTGATAAAATGATTGCCGAAGGAGTTGATATACTCGATGTTGGCGGCTATTCAACCCGTCCGAATGCTGAATTTATTTCACAGGACGAGGAAATAAGACGGGTTGCTGAAGCTATTGAAGTTATACTGAAAAAAAAACCGGATGCTGTTATTTCTGTCGATACATTTCGCTCATCTGTAGTTAGATATATGGTAAAAAATTATCGTATAGCAATGATTAACGATATTGGAGGTGGAACATTAGATGATTTGATGTTCGAAACTATTGCAGATTTAGATGTTGCTTACACACTAATGCATACCAGAGGCAACCCACAAACCATGCAATACAAAACCAATTATGAAAATGTGGTATCAGATGTTTTGTTTTTCCTTCAGAAAAAACTAGCTCAATTGAGGTTATTGGGTGTGAATGATGTAATTATTGATCCCGGTTTTGGTTTTGCCAAAACGATAGAGCAAAATTATGAAATACTGAAAAAACTCCATTATTTCAAAGAATTAAACGTACCAATTTTAGCTGGATTATCTAGAAAGTCCATGCTTTATAAGCCACTTGGAATCGATGCTGAAAATGCCTTGAATGCAACTACAGCTGCTAATATGCTGGCATTAAGCGGAGGAGCATCCATATTGCGGGTTCACGATGTGAAAGAGGCAAAGCAAGCCATTTCAATTTTTGCAGTATGTAATAATTAGAACAGAATTTTTAGAATCGTAAACAGATAAATTCTAAATCAGCTATGGGATTTCAAATAGGATTAAAAGATATTATAGACATTTTTCTGGTGGCTATTTTGCTGTATCAAACTTTTCAACTGTTGAAACGTACAGGTGCAGCTAATATCTTCATGGGAATTCTAACCTTCATAATTTGTTGGCTATTAGTTTCCTATGTTTTCAAGATGGAATTGTTAGGAGGAATTTTCGACCGTGTAGTAAGTGTAGGTGCATTTGCGCTAATAGTTTTGTTTCAGGATGAAATTCGACGTTTTTTTTCCCGTTTAGGTTCACGTCAGAGAGGGAGTGTTTTTTATGCACTTAAACGGTTTTTTGGAAATGTTTCCAACGAAAAAGAAAATCTGGATTTCGATTTGGTACAGGTTGTATTGGCTTGTCGAAATCTTTCTAAAACGTCAACCGGAGCATTGATTATACTTACCCGAAACAACAGTTTGGATTTTTATGCTCATTCAGGCGAGCAGATTAATGCCAATATCAACTCCCGATTAATCGAGAATATATTTTTTAAAAACAGTCCGTTACACGATGGTGCTTTGATAATTTCCAATCGAAAACTGAAAGCCGCAGCCTGTATTTTACCGGTCTCTAAAAATCAGACCATTCCTAAACGAATGGGTCTCCGTCATCGTGCCGCACTGGGTGTTACTGAAAATACCGATGCAATTGCCATTGTGGTTTCTGAAGAAACAGGACATATTTCGTATGCTCATAACGGTCAACTCACAGTTAATTTGAAACCTGAGCAACTGGAGCATTTCTTGTCAGAGGAAATGGCATAAAATATTGATTTATAATGGTATGTAAATTCCTCTGCACTTGAATTGTTTTATTACAATAATCTAAGACTAACAATCATTTGGTTGATTCCACAGAGATACTGAGTACACCTCTATATTTACACAAATTGATACCTAAAAATGAAAAGCAGGAGTATGACTTAGTACCGTTCTTCTGCTTAATATTTATTGGTGACATTTACACTCGATTTTAATTTTAATTAAAAATAGGTCTGATACAAGGTTGCAGTTTGTTTTTTCTGACAAAATTTTTTGTCAGAGCTCAAATGTTGGTATCAGGTTCTACCGATTATTATTAATCCCCTGATTATTTAATTTTGGGGAAGGAAAACCACTTTTCTGTGAAGGTGTATTTGAATTATTTTCTCCAGACGAAGAAGAATCATTATTAAAACCAGCCCCAAAGCTATCCATACCTACAGCTTTAGGTCTTTCAATTTTTGGGAAAACTTTAAACAAATCTTTTTTGTTGGTTGGACGTTCTTTTTCTATCCAAAAGAAGGTTTTGAGATGAAGCGTATTTTCAGTTAGATTTTCTAAAGGAAACATCGTTCCATTGGTAGCTGATGTCAAAACAGCTTTATTTATTCGCTTGTTTTTGAAATACATAACCACGAAACTACTCTGAGTCCTGTTTAGTCCGATAATAGTGGAATCACTATCGTCATGAGGGAAATAAATTGTTTCGGCATTCCCGTTTACATTGACTCGTTTTAGCTGACCGCTATCCACGTAGGCAATGATTTCCTTCCCCGAAAGCTGATTAAAATAAATGGAATCATCCTGCTGAATTGCTACCGCAACTTTCTGAATATGAATTTTGTTCACCTTTTTATTCTTGGTATAAGCCTGAATAAATTCTCCCGAAAGTTGGTTGTTGTCCGACCACAAAACGGGCGTTCCATACATATTCATAATCGAATCGCGTCCCGAATAAGCCAGCGAATCACACAATCCCTGCACATCGTTCCTGAAAATGCGAACATGATAATAACCACGGGCAAGATTATAAATGGAGTCTTTTGATGTATGCAGCGTATCAGCATGAACAAACATGGTATCTTTACTCGACCAATCAACCAGCAAAGCAGAATCGGTAGCCATACCGGTTTTATTTTTTTCGTTGTAATAGCAATAATTGCCATAAAGTGTCGATTTCTGAACGGTATCAATCATTACCACGTTGGTGAAACCTTCGCCATATTTAAGTTTTTTATCATAGAAAATGGTATCGCCAATCAGTATTTTCCCATCCTTTTGTTTCACTTTCGAGCGGTTGAGAAGCATGGATTGTTCAGATGCTGTATTGTACCATCCTTTATCACTGTAAATATCCGTTTCGTTGTTGTACAAAATATGCGTCATACTAATTAGTTTCGCAATTTTTGTTTTGGTATTATATCGCAGCGAATCAGCATCTAAGGTGTAGTTTTTGTTGTTCATGTGAACCTTTGTTTTAAACAAAGATTCATTGGATTTGGTAGAATATTGACCCCATATAGACGTAAGTTCATTCACTTCGTCGGTAATCTTTCCTCCGGTGTAATAATAGGCCAGATTGGTAATGCGGTCGTAGTTTAAACTGTCGGTATAGAGTGTGGTCTTGCGGTTCTCCATTCTTACCCGATGACGTAACCGTGCCAGTTTGGTATTCCCGTCGTAATAAAGTATATCCCCAAAAATAAAAAGTGTGTCGCCCTGCACGATGCGCACATGACCATACGCATTCAGCGAATTGGCTTTTTCATAAAAGTAAGCGCTGTCGCAATAAAGTCGGGCATTATCGTGTCGGAAACGTACATTTCCTCTCAGAACCTGCATGTCGGGACTCATTATTTTATCGAACGAAAGTTGATCACAATTCTCGAGATAAACGAGTGTAATTCCTTTAGCACCAATCAACGAAGGAGCAGGAGTGAGTTTTGCAGGTGTTGTGCTTATTTTCTGAACAGGTGTTCTTGATTTTGATTTTTGGGATTGAGGTTTTACAGGGTTCATGCTTTGAAGCACCTGATTTCGCAATTGACGCGGGCGAATTTGTGCCTGAACAAGAGCCATAAACAAACACAGCACACCGAAAATTACGATGTGTCTAAAGCCCCCTAACCCCCGAAGGGGGAATATTAAAAGTGTTTTATTTAGTAAGTTCATGTAAATTAAGTCTTCCGGAAGTTCCCCTTTTTTTTGGGGGGGGAATTTAGGGGGCAAGGTTTTATTTCTTAATCCATCCGGGATACTGGAACGTGCAATTCCGCCAGGCAGGATCAATGCTGATGTAGGTTTCTTTTTGTTTTTTTACAATCCAGTTGTTGATGAATATTTGTTTACGTTTGCCTTCGTAAAATCCTTTCAACATTTGATAATCGTCGGTCAGATTGGCTTTGTGATTTTCTATCTTCGATTTCAGTTTTACCACAGCCACCACTTCTTTATTCGATGCTTTGCTTATCATGCTGAATGGTTTGGAAATTTCACCCACGTTCATCCCGTAAACCACTTTGGCTACTTCGGGTGGTAAATCCTGGTATTCAAATTTTGAGGTGTTGCTTTTCTCATTAAGCATTAAACCGGCGTTCATAGCCGTGTTTTTATCCTGCGAATAAGCCATAACTCCCTGTTCAAACGTTATTTTACTTTCACGAATAAGATTGGCAATGGAGTCAAGACTGTGAATACCCTTTTCTTTTTCCACCAGTGAAACCCTTGGTTTGAGCAGAATATGTCGACAATTAATGCGGTCGCCACGTTTTTCAATTAGCTGAATGATGTGATAACCAAATTCGGTTTGTACTATGCGTGATACTTTTTTCGGATCGGAGAGGTTAAAAGCTACCTGAGCAAATTCAGGAACAAGTTGTCCACGTCCCATGAAACCCAGTTCACCACCCCGTTTAGCACTTTCGGTATCTTCGGAATATAAGCGTGCTAACACTGAAAAATCGGTTGTTGCACTGTTTATCCGTTCGGTATAGTCGCGGAGTTTTTCCTTTATGCGGTTTGTTTCTTCAATGGGTACGGGTGGTTCAAAACTGATAATCTGAAGTTCTACTTCTGCCGGAATGGTAGGAACGCTGTCGGCGGGTAAATCAGCAAAAAATCGTCGTACATCACCGGGTGTTGATTTAATATCACCCACCAGTTTTTGTTGCATTTGGTTTATTATCTGCTGATTACGAATCATATCGCGTAACTCTTCACGAATATCGGTTGTGTTTTTATGAAAATATTCTTCCATTTTTTCTTTCGACCCGATTTGAGCAACGAAATAATTCAACCGGTTTTCCACCTGATTCATTACCGACGATTCGCTAACCACAATACTATCCAGTGCTGCCTGATGCAGAAACAGTTTTGAAATAGCTATTTGCTCGGGGATAACACAATACGGATTACCCTGAACAGGTGTGCCATCGTATTGAGCCCGGAGTTTCTGGTCTTCCACTTCCGAGCGCAAAATGGATTCATCGCCAATTACCCAAATTACTTCGTCAATAATATTATTCTTTGTTTGTGCTATAGATTTAAGCGGTGCAATGCTTAAAACGAGGAGAAGAGAAAAAATTATTTTCTTCATTTATTGATGTCTTTGTTTGAATGTATGATAAACCTCGATGGCTGAAACTTTTTTGGATTTCTGCTAAACCGAACGGCAAATTTACAACTTATTTACGACTGAAATGCAAGCCCGTCCTAAAAAAAACTTTAATTGTATTGATTTTGAAGTATTTTGTGTGTTTGCCAATTAAACAGCTTATAAATTGAGAATTATTAAGATTTAACTCAATACAGCATGACCTACTAATTTACTTCTGGATATATTAGCTTTAGGGTTAGATTTGTCATCTTTAGGGCTGTACTTATTATCTTTAGTGATGTACAAGACAATCATTAGTAATGGACAAAACAACTTTAGTAATGGTCTTGTTATCTTTAGAACTTTACTTATCAATCTTTAGTAATGTACAAGCCATTTTTAGGAATGTATTTGTCATCTTTAGGGCTGTACTTATTATCTTTAGTGATGTACAAGACAATCAT
>JBAXMR010000051.1:0-30886 GCA_037134195.1 Paludibacter sp.
TACTTGTCTACTTGTCTACTTGTCTACTTGTCTACTTGTCTACTTGTCTACTTGTCTACTTGTTTCCTAATCTACTTGTTTCCTAGTTTCCTATTTAAGCAATGCAAAATCAATCACATCCATAATCTCGTTGACATAATGGAATTTCAACCCTTTCAGATAAACGGATTTGATTTCATCAATATCCTTCCGGTTATCTTCACACAGCATAATATCGGTAATTCCGGCACGTTTGGCAGCCAGAATTTTTTCTTTGATTCCACCCACGGGCAACACTTTTCCACGGAGGGTAATTTCACCGGTCATAGCCAGATTTTTACGCACTTTTCGTTTGGTAAAGGCTGAAGCAAGCGCAGTTGCCATAGTTACACCCGCCGAAGGACCGTCTTTTGGAATTGCCCCTTCGGGTACGTGAATATGCACATTCCATTCTTCAAACATCTGCGAATCAATATCCAACTTGTCGGCATGAGCCTTGATATATTCCAACGCCAGCATGGCTGATTCTTTCATTACATCACCCAAGTTTCCGGTAAGGGTAAGACGGGGTGATTTGCTTTTGCTCAGACTCGATTCGACAAATAATATTTCGCCGCCAACCTGTGTCCATGCCAGTCCGGTAACCACACCCACGTGTTCGTTGCCTTCGTATTTATCTTTATTGTAGCGTGGTACCCCAAGGTATTTTTTCAAGTCATCAACAGCTACTTGTACCTCGTATTTTTCTTCAGTTGCCACATTCTTGGCTATTTTGCGCATTACTCCGGCAATCTGGCGATTCAATTCACGTACACCTGATTCGCGGGTATAACTTTCAATCAGCTTATTCAAAACAGGCTTACTCAATTCAACATCTGTTTTCTTTAGCCCATGATTTTCAAGTTCTTTTGGAACAAGGTGACGATTGGCAATTTCAATTTTTTCTTCCTGTGTATATCCACTCACTTCTATCAATTCCATGCGGTCGAGCAGCGGACGTGGAATAGAGCTCAGGTTATTGGCCGTAGCAATAAACAGCACTTTGGATAAATCAAAATCAATATCTAAATAATTATCGTGAAAAGCTGTATTTTGTTCGGGATCAAGCACTTCGAGCAAAGCCGAAGACGGATCACCTTTATAATCGGCAGTTACTTTATCAATTTCATCCAGCACAAAAACGGGATTAGCCGATTCAGCTTTCTGTATGTTTTGCATAATTCGTCCCGGCAATGCTCCGATATAGGTGCGGCGATGTCCGCGAATTTCAGCTTCGTCGTGTAATCCGCCCAGCGAAATGCGTACATATTTACGGTCCAGTGCAGAAGCAATGGACTTTCCAAGCGAAGTTTTACCAACTCCGGGAGGGCCATACAGACAGATTATCGGTGATTTCATATCGCCTTTCAATTTCAACACAGCCAAATGTTCCAATATGCGGTCTTTCACTGCATCCATCCCGAAATGGTCTTTATTCAAGACTTTTTGGGCATTTTTAAGGTTGAAATTATCTTTGGTAAACTCATTCCAAGGCAATGCAAGTAGAGTTTCAATGTAATTAAGCTGTGTGGAATAATCAGGAGAGTGCTGGCTCATACGTTCCAGTTTTTTCAGTTCCTTATCAAATATCTTTGCAGTGGCTTCGTTCCATTTCTTTTCGGCTGCCCGTTCTCTGAAATCGGCTACATCCTGCTCCATCGACACGCCACCCAACTCATTCTGAATGGTTTTCATCTGCTGTTGCAGAAAATATTCGCGTTGTTGCTGGTCAATACCTTCCTTGGCTTTGTTCTGAATCGACATTTTAATTTCGAGCAACTGCGATTCTTTGTTCAGCAATTCGAGCAACTGATAACCGCGCTCCATGATATCATCAATTTCGAGCAAACGTTGTTTTTCCTGCACGTTAAGTCCGAAATTCACACACACATAATTTATCAGGAAAACGGGATTCTCAATATTTCTGATAGCAAAAGCCATTTCGGGCGAAATTGCTCCCGAATCATTTATGATGTTGATAGCCAAATCTTTTATAGAGGAGACCAATGCCAAGAACACGCCATCTGTAGTATCGGGAAAAATATCATCCACCAGCGTAACACGGGCTTTCAGATATGGTTTTATGGATTCTGCTTCACCTAGTTTGAAACGTTTTTTACCTTCCAAAATCACGGTGGTTGAATTATCGGGCATCTCCAGAATTCGCACCACACTGGCAACTGTTCCCATGGGGAAAAGCTGATCGATTGAAGGATCATCCTGTTTTTTATCGGTCTGCGAACAAACACCTATCAACATATCATTTTCCTGAGCAGCCCTGACCAGTTTCATGGATTTGGAACGTGCCACAGATACGGGAAGCAGAACACCCGGATAAAGAACCATGTTACGAAGTGGAAGTATGGGGAGAACGTCCCCTGAATTTATAGTTAAGTCATACGACCGTTCATCAAGCGAGATGATAGGAAACATTTCGGTAGAACCTAACATATCTTCGGAAAACAGATTATCAAACGGATTGCTCATTGAGTTATTTTTTTCTGCCAATTTGGCACATTTATTTTATGGATTTAAAACTGAAACTATCGGAAAAAGCTAAAGTGATTATTTACAGCCTAATAACTTCGGGCAAAATAATCGAATGGTAGTAGTTTCAATAGTTGTGCCAAAAAACAAATCGGCGGATTAGAGGTCTGATTTATTTTTAAAATTTTGTCCAAAAGCTTTTGAAGTCATTTCTTCCACTTTAACTATCCACACTTTTACGTTAGCTAATGCAGGTTTGGAGTATTTGAAGGATCGTTCGGTATAATTTTTCATAAGCACATTCAGCTTACTTTCCTTTTCGTTGATATCCTCTATAAAAGTGACTTTACCTTTACATAAAACACTTTTGGAAACCATGCTGTAACTGCAAGCCACATCGGGATGCTGATAAACTAATTCATGATCGGCACTAAAGGTAATACAAACACGATTATCTTTTTCCAAGCAGTTTATATGTTTTCCTTCGGGAGCAGAATGTAATATAATTTCGCCGGCAGAATAACCAAAATTAAACGGAATTACATACGGACTGCCATCCTCCTCAATCATACCCACATAACACACTTTACTTTGATTGATAATAGCTTCTATCTCTATATTGTCGGTAATAAATCTTGTTCTCATACGTTGAAATTCAAGCTGCAAAATTAGCAAAAATAAGTGAGAGGGCAAAAAAACAATTATCAATTTCTAATTCCCAATAATTAACTACTAAGAAACAAACCGCCAATGAAGTCAATTACTAATTTACAATTGCAATTAATTACCGTTAGAAATCAGCTGAAGCCAAATCTTCTTATAAACAATATTCCCACAATTCTTGTTCTTGTGTTTGATATGAATCATTTATCGTTGAAATATGATCATAAATAACTGCTGTGATAATACTATATTGTGTTTTATTAATGCATATACAACTTATTTGTAAATAATTTAACAGCATTTCAGTTGTAATAATGTTGTATAAAAATTGATGATTATAGTTTTTTTATATGGATAAATTCCGTAAGCACATAAAAGAATCTTTCTTTAATCCCATTTTTCATTTCCTGCCACTGCTGACGTTTTTAGTGGTAGATGATTTTTTTGGAATGATTCATGCTTGGGAAGTTTCAATTCCATTAGCAATAATTCAACTGATATACACATATTTTGTGTACAACCGCATTTTTACGTGGCATCTGATTGGTACAACTATTTTTGTTGCAGCAAGCATGATAGCTGCTTTTGAAACACTGCTTCCGTTTCCGGTAATAAGTTACGAAATAATTTATGAATGTGTGGTTCTGTCTTTTTTTGCGGTTTTTCTGATTTTTCGCACTCAAATACAGAAGATTGTTCAACGATTGATGTCAAACCTCATTCCTATGACCAATAATTTTGAAGAATTATATCGGGTAATATGGATATTTGCATTGGTATTGTTTTTTTATATAATTGGATACCTTATTATTCAAAACTCGGTTGTACACCTTCGTGCTTATCAGCAGTTTCTGCAGTCAGTTTATCTTGGAATACTGTTTTTTCTGGTGGTTTATGAAATACTTCGGGTTCAACTTATCCGGTCTAAACTTATTCGCGAAGAATGGCTGCCGATAGTAAATAATCAGGGTAAAATTATTGGAAGTATTCAACATACCATTAGCCTGAACGATGAAAAAAAATATCAACATCCGGTGATACGCATACTTTTTGTGGATAAGGGTATGATTCTACTGAATAAGGAAACTGACAAAAATGGCAAAACAACTGATTTTTGGGATAGTACACTCGGTGCACATGTGGTTATGGAAGACACAATTGAACAATGTGTAGCACGAACAGCAAAGAAAAAACTGGATATTGACGATTTCAAATATATGTTTTTATCGAACTACACTGTCGATTGCAAAGACGAAATACAGTATTCTTTTCTGTTTATTAGTTGTATGATGTCCGACTTTAAATTGAGCGACCGATTTGTTCAACAAGCAAAATGGTGGACTCAGTCGCAGATAGAGGAAAATCTTACAGCTGGAATTTTTACTGACAGTTTTAAAACTGAATATGATTTGCTGAAACGCAGCGGATTACTAGAAACCGACAAATGCGAATGTAATTGTCGGCTTAAACAAGTTATTTATAATCAGTCCAACGGCACAAAAAAAGAGTAAACTCCACTTGAATTTACTCTTTTTTTCATTTTTAACTGCATACTGCTTACTGTTTACCGCTTACTGTTTACTGTTTACCGCTTACTGCTATTATACTTCCTCCATTGCTTTTTTAAAAATCTTTTGAGCCTGACTGTAATCAATTTTTCCACAAGGTCCTGAAATACAACCACCTTCGCAAGCCATAACTTCTATAAAATTTCCTGGTGCTTTTCCTTTTGCATACGCTCTGAGCAGTGCTATGTTCTTTTTATTCAGGTTAGCCACCTGAACAGGAACTACTCCCAAATCGGGGTAGAGATTCTGTACGGCAGCAATCACACCGCCTGCACGGGCAAAACCACGTCCTTTCATAGGAGCAGTTTCTTTTTCTTTACTTGGTTTTTCCATTTCGATGGATAATCCGGTGAACAGTGTATCAATTTCTTCGAAAGTCAGAATATAATCAATCATAGGGTTATCCTGCACTTCCTTACGTTTGCCCACACACGGTCCTATAAACACTACTTTTGCATCCGGATATTTCTCTTTTGCCATTTCGATGGTATAATACATGGGCGATTTAGTGTGCGAAACATATGGCTTTATGTCAGGTATGTGCTTGTTTACCAATTCGATGTACGACGGGCAACACGAAGTTGTCATAAATTGCTGACCTTCTTCCAATTTTTCTTTAAGCTCGGCACCTTCGCGACGAGTAGTTTCCATAGCACCGAAAGCCACTTCAATTGCTTCAGCGAATCCAATTTTTTCAATCGCTGCACCAATTTCACCAATGCTATTGTTGAACTGCGACATGATGGAAGGTGCCATGATAGCCACTAGCTGCTCGCCACGTTTAATTGCCTGTAGTATATCAAATAGCTGTGAAACCTCAAAAACTGACCCGAACGGGCAGGCATTAATGCATTTTCCACAGTAGATACATTTCGATTCATCAATTTGTTCTATACCATTTTCATCTTTCTGAATGGCTTTTACCGGGCAGGCTTCTTCGCATGGAACAGGTATGTAAACAATTGAATGATAAGCACATGCTTCTTTACAAATTCCGCAATTGATACATTTGGAATGATTAATATATGCCTGACCATTTTCCATAAAACTGATAGCATCTTTGGGGCAATTCATGTAGCACGAACGAGCCACACAACCCTTACAAAGATTAGTTACCACATAATTGGTTTTTACGCAGGAAGTACAGGCTTCGTCAACAACCGTCAGAATACTTTTGTTAATTATCTTACGATTTAGAGCTTGTTGTGCATAAGTGGAGAGCGGAGTAAGCTCATCTTCTTCCTCATTGATATTGTAGCCTAATATCGGCAACATCTTGTATTTCAATACAGCCCTTTCTTTGTGAATGCAGCATCGTCCACGAGCCTGAGCATTTTTGGGTGACATTTGAATGGGTATCCGATCGATTTCCGAAAGTAATTTTCCTTCTTTGTAAAGTTTGATTAGTTTGGTCATCAGCTCCCGCCTGATAATCATTGTATTGTTAACAAACGCCATTTTCTACTTATTTAGTTTTATTGTTTTGGGTTTGCAAAGGTAGGTATTTTTTCAATTAAAGAAAAATATCTTTAATTGAAAAAGAAGGAAAAGTAGAGGTTTTACTGGTTCTGAAATATTATCAGCTTTGAAAAACAGAAAGTTAGATGAGTGTTTATTACTTTTTCTTAATTCCTTGAAAAACAAATTCAACAATGCTGTTTTTGTTTTTTTCGAATTCTGAATTAATATTCTGACGGATATAAGGCACTTCGAGACCTTTAATGGCATAGAATATAATAGTGGAAGATAAATCAGGATCCATGCGTTTAAAAATGCCTTTTTTAATTCCATCTACAATGATAGCCCGGATAAAAGCAATTTCCTGTACATCAATTTTACGTCGTTTGCGTTCAACTTCGTAGATGTCATGAAAAAAATCTGCACGAAGCGAACCATTACGGTTAACCACATCTTTAACTGCATCCAAATGAGTCAGAATATGTGCAGTCAACTTTTCGTCTGGTTCCATTTTCTGTCCTGTAACCACTGCCAAGCGTTCAATAATAGTATCTAATTCCTTGTCAATTACCGCCTTGTAAATCTCTTCCTTATTTTTGAAGTAAGTGTATAAAGTACGCCGACCTTTTTTCGACACTTCGGCAATGTCATTCATAGTCACTTCTTTCTTGCCTTGTTTGGCAAAGAGCTGACGTGCAACTTCAATGAGCATTTTTCGTGTGTTCGACATAAATCTGATTTAAAAACGGTTTCTTATGCAAAAGTAATGAAATGTTTTAGAAAATTACAATTATCTGGTGTGACTTTTTGATTTCCGATCGATAATCAACCTCACACACCATACCACAATAATGGCCAGAATTATGCGTGGAATGGTTATCCACAACACCGGAACACCAATAGCAACAAATAGCAGGGTATCTTCAAGCAGGGAGTGATTAATGGCAATGTGATAGTTCAGCAGATTGGCACTGTAGGGTGTAATCTCTTTATTATCAACCTCTTCAAGCATAACTGCAGAGCCGTATGTCAACCCCAATGTCTGAGCTACAAACCAAAGAAACGAACTTTCATCGGTCAATCCCATTATTTTCATAAAAGGAGCAAATGTTTTTGATATCGCTGCTAAAAGCTTGAATTCCTTAAGAATGGACTGAAGTATCATTAATCCGCAAACTATTATCATGATTTTTAGCGAAAGAAAGCCTGCTGTTTGAATCCAGTTCAGAAGCATATCTCCTACACTGCTGAAAGTTATGCTTTTCTGAATGGCATGACTTACACCGATATGTTCGGGCAACAACAAATTGAGTAGATAGGCTGCAAAAAACGAAATAACCGGACGAAGAATTAAAAGTGCAAGAGCCGATGAACCTGTTTTTTTTTGAATGGCTGTCTCCATAAACAGGTTGTGGGTAATCAGGCACATGATTGCCAGAATGGTTATTTCACGCATCGTAAGTGTGATGGTGGAGATTACCGCAATAGGTCCGTAAAGTGGCACAAATAAGCTGGTGATAAATACCACGGCAGATTCGCCACGCAAACCAATAAGTGAAAATACAGGTTTCAGATAAGTTGCTAACCAGGCAATAACACCCCAGTATTGAAGAAAACTAACGCATAGACTGATAGGTAGTATCAGCTTCAGCAGCCACCAAACGGTTTTACGTGCTTTGTGAAGGGCTGAGAGGGTGCTGCTATATATTCGATTGGCAGTAGTTTTCAAGGCAATATGGTTTTGATTTTCAGGTTAAAAGAGTCTTTGTTCTATTATCTATGTTCTTTGTTCTTCTTTAAGCGGTTGGGGGCAATAAAACAAGAAAGGTTGTCTCACGACAACCCAATCTTTAAAATTAACCTTAAATCTAATACCATGAAAAACACAGTGCAAAGATAAAGGTAATTTTTATGTTGTACAACATGTTTTGTAATTATTTTCTAGTTTTGTATAGATATTTAACCTAAAACTACGGTTTATTGAATTATTTAATCCTTATCCAAGTCTGCGAACGTCCTATCCAGCCGTTTTTATCCAACGAACCACGTACACTCAACTTGTCGTTCTCATTTTCAATGCTGATATTGCATTTATACACTTTACCATTTTTGGGGTCAAGAATTGTTCCACCAGTTAGTTTACCTTCATTTTCTATCATATTATTAATAATCATCATGCCCAAAATAGGCTGATTCTTATTTGCACCTTCACATTCGGTACATAGTTTTTCAGGTTCTTTGAACAATTTATCAATTTTTCCGTAATACTTTCCATTGGTTGCCTTAAAAATCAATACAATAGATTTTTCACTCCCATCTTTATCATCAATGGTTTTCCATTTCCCAACAATTTTATCGACCTGAGCAAAGCCGCTCATCGTAAATGCAATTAAAAAAGCAAAAGTGATTAGTGTTTTCATTTCAATTAGATTTTAAATTTAAACAAAGATATATAGAATTTGTACAATAGCAAGAATTTTGGGCAAAAAAGTTGGTATGAATGAAAAATCGTGCAGATAATTTAACATATAGGAAATTTATCCGATACTGGAAAACCCTTTCAGGTGGGGATTCAGAAACCTGTTAGGTCAGCATTTTTTCAAACTCATCTTTCTCAAATTTCACAACTGCCAATCGAGGTTGTTTTAATCAAGCTCGGCGCACAAAAAAAAGACCTGTCAGAAATTCTGACAGGTCTTTTTGCTATAAAACTTTGTAATTATGCCGGACTAATTGCCTCTGAAGGACAAACATCAGCACAAGTGCCACAATCTGTACATACATCAGCATCAATTACATAAATATCGCCTTCTGCGATTGCTTCAACAGGACATTCGCTGATACATGATCCGCAAGCAATACAATCTTCTGAAATAACGTAAGCCATTTTTCTAAATATTTTTTGTTAGTACTAATTAGTGCTGCAAAAGTAAAACTTTTTCAGGACGAAAAAAAACTTTTAGGTATTTTTTTTCTTAAACAGAAAAATTTGAACATTGTTTATAACCGGAATTTATTTTTAGCTCGGGTTTCACTCTAATTTCAACTAAAGAATAATTTATAATTATTCGTTAAATGTCTAAAATGTGTTTTGTAATTTATTTAAAATCAGTATTATATACAGATGTTACAAATATATTAAATTTAGAACAATATACTGTAACATGAAAAGTTTTTTGTATTTTTGCCGAGCTTAAATCAGAAAATAGGGTGTAAAAAAAGTCTATCAGTACTTCTGAATCAACAGTTATATATACAAACAATTAAATTATAATAACACTAAAACAAATTTTGTTATGAACAATTCATACTTTAGCAAATTCACACCAAAAGAGCCTAAGTTTTTTCCTATTCTGAAAGAAATGGCGGAAGTAATTCTTGTTGCCTCTGATTTAATTATTGAATGTGTTCAAAACAGCGATCATAAGAAAGCTATTTTGTTTTACGAAAAAATTAAAGAACAGGAACGAAAAGGCGATGCTTTGTCTGCTAAAATTTTTAGCGAATTAAATTCAACCTTTATTACACCATTTGATCGTGAAGATATTCATCAATTGGCTGACAAATTGGACGATGTCACAGACTTTATAAATAGTTGTGCTAAACGAATTGTACTTTATAATCCAAAGGAAATTCCTGCAAGTGCAGTACAAATGGCAACTTTTATTAAAGAATGTGCTGTTAAAATTGGTTTGGCGGTAGACGAATTAGATGTTTTGAAAAAGAATGCCAAGAAAGCTACTCAGTATTGCCTTGATCTTCATGCTATCGAAAACAGAGCTGATGAGGTTTATGAAAACTTCCTGATTGACTTATTTGAAAATCAGAAAGATGCAATTGAGTTGGTTAAGCTCAAAGATATTATGGCTGAGCTTGAAAAAGCTACAGATGCAGCTGACAGTGTTGGTAAAATTATCAAAACAATTATTATTAAATACGCATAACTAATCGTAAATCTATAACATGACGCTTTTAATAACTATTATCGTCCTTGCTTTGGTTTTCGATTATATCAACGGATTTCATGATGCCGCGAACTCCATTGCAACGATTGTTTCAACCAAAGTACTTACACCTTTCAAAGCTGTTTTATGGGCTGCTGCTTTTAATTTTGTGGCGTTTTTTATAGCTAAATATTTTAGTGGTTTTGGTATTGCCAACACGGTTTCAAAGGCTGTATTAGAAAATTACATTACACTTCCTATTATATTTTCAGGAATTATTGCAGCAATTATGTGGAACTTAGCTACTTGGTGGCTTGGTATTCCATCTTCTTCTTCACACACACTTATTGGTGGTTTTGCCGGTGCAGCTATTGCGGCTTCGGGTTTTGTAGCCATTAAATCCGATGTAATAATTAAAATTGCTTCGTTTATTATACTGGCTCCGTTTGTTGGGATGGTTATTTCTATATTACTGACAATTTTGATTTTGTATATTTTCAAAAAAGTAAACCCTCACAAAGCTAATAACTGGTTTAAAAAACTTCAGTTGGTTTCTTCCGGTTTGTTCAGTATTGGTCACGGATTGAACGATTCACAAAAAGTTATGGGTATTATTGCAGCTGCGCTGTATGCCGCTTATCATAAAAACGGACTTGATGTGGGGATTCATGACATCAAACAAATACCCGATTGGGTTGCATTTGCCTGTTTTACGGCTATTGCGCTTGGAACGATGTCCGGGGGATGGCGCATTATCAAAACCATGGGCTCACGCATTACCAAAGTAACACCGCTTGAAGGTGTGGCTGCTGAAACTGCCGGTGCTTTAACGTTGTATATTACTGAAATTCTGAAAATTCCTGTAAGTACAACCCATACAATAACCGGATCAATTATTGGAGTAGGTGCTGTGAAACGCTTATCAGCTGTGCGTTGGGGTGTAACCCGTAGTTTAATGATAGCCTGGATTCTCACTATTCCTGTAAGCGCTGCATTGGCTGCACTGATTTATTATGCTTTTGGAACAATGCTTTAAGTCCACATAAAATAATTTTATAGGTTGTTTTTCTTTAAATAAGAGAAACAACCTTTTTTATAAGGTGATAGCTTGTATAATAAAGCATTTGTTTTTACGTTTGTATTCTACTATTTAAGTGGTTGACATGAAAGTTCCTGAAAAGAAAAGCATTTTATTTATTCCGGTTTTTATTTGTTGTTTGTCAACAACACTGATGGCTCAGGGAAACTTATTATATGTTGACCAGAAACCTTTTCATTTCGGGTTTTCACTCGGATTTAATTCCATGGATTTTAATGTAACTCCAAGCCTGATAGACATCAGCGGAACGGTGTATGATGCTAGAGTTTCAATTCTCAAACCGGGTTTTTCGGTTGGAATCATCACTGATTTAAGGCTAAACAGGTATATGAATCTGCGTTGCACTCCAACTTTGCATTTTGGAGAAAGACAACTGAATTATGCACCCTCAACAGGTGTTGATTCTACCATAATACAATCAATCCCAATTTGCGTGCCTTTTTATCTGAAATTTAGTTCGGAGCGAAACGGGAATATCCGTCCTTATGTAATCGTAGGTGGTGGTGCTTCTATTGATTTAGCAACCAATACTGAGAATCCTGTATTATTAAAACCATTGGATTTTTATACTGAATTTGGGGTAGGTTGTGATATTTATTTTTCGTTCTTCAAACTGTGTCCGGAACTTAAATATTCAATTGGTTTCAACGATATATTTGTTCCGTTAAATAGTGGGCGTGCCGGATCAATAACTCCTGAAAAACAGAGATTTTCAAATGCATTATCGAAATTAACTTCTAAAATGCTTACCTTGACATTCAACTTTGAATAAATTTCAGAGTTTTTCTGTTTTGGAAATAATTTGTGAAGTGTTGGCTTGCCAATCGGCAAACAATTTGAAGTAATAGGCTTTTACCAATTTAGGGTTGTCTTTACCATCGGGACGGTTGGCTCTGAGTACAAATTCACGATTCAGATTCATAATTTCAACAACCAGATTATCAACAGTTTGTTCATCCATTTTGCCCGACATTAGGCAATGAAAATAGATATCGGTAATCAGTTCGGATGAAACAAATTTAATCGTCTTTTTAAGTTTTTTGCGGCTTGCCATGGTCGTGTTTTTTAAAAATTATTCCACAAATATAGCCCATAATTATGATAAAATAATCTTTTAGCGTAAATTTGCAGTAAAATAAACGGATTGTTTTTCAAAAAGCTATTAAGTAACTGTTTAAAAATAAACGTTCATGAAGTATTTCGACTGGTTTTAAGCTGGATATAAAATTTTCATTTTTTAGAGACTAAAACTATCTTATTGTTTTCCATTCTTTTTTGTCTATTTGCACCTTTATTTCTCTCAAATAGCCCGCTATTTTTCGATAAACAAAGCCACAACTAG
Source organism: Paludibacter sp. (assembly GCA_037134195.1). Taxonomy (GTDB): domain Bacteria; phylum Bacteroidota; class Bacteroidia; order Bacteroidales; family Paludibacteraceae; genus Paludibacter. Next base: position 12,580 of record JBAXMR010000051.1, read on the forward strand.
CCTAAAAAATAATTTAAGATTCATTTTTAAACAGTTACTAAGTTGTTATGTTGTTATTCCCAAAAAAGCTTCTTCAAAGTTTTCTACTTCTGTTGTCGGTTATACTGGCTATATTACTCACATCGTGCAACGATGAAATTTTTTCTACCAGTCCGAATGATAAACTCAGCTTTTCGAAAGACACACTAACATTCGATACAGTGTTTTCAACAGTTGGAAGTGCAACTTCTAAAATATTAGTGTACAACCGGACTAATTATGCCCTGAAAATAAGTCAATTGTATTTGGCCGGCGGTACTAATTCGGATTTTAAAATTAATGTTGATGGAAGTCTGAATCCATTGAATCAGTTTAAGGATGTTGAAATTCGTGCGAAGGACAGTATGTATATCTTCGTGTCAGTTACCGTTAAATACGACTCACCACTCTTTATTCGGGATTCCATTGTTTTTCTGACCAACGGTGTATTTCAAAACGTGAAGTTAGAGGCTTTTGGACAAACAATTACTGTTCTTCGGGGGAAAGTGTATTCGCGAAATACGACACTTTCATCCACAATACCTTTCCTGATATACGACAGTTTAGTTGTTAAAGCAAACAGAACCCTAACCATTAAACCCGGCTGTAAATTCTATTTTCATAACAATGCCAACCTGATTGTGTATGGAAATCTGAAAGCAGAAGGAACTTTCGATAATCCGATTTTAATGCGTGGCGACCGGTTGGATGATATTAAGTTTTCCACACCGTTTCCATATAATAATGTGGCAGGTCAGTGGGGCGGAATTTTTTTATTGGGTGAAGGAACTAATCATGTATTTAGTCACGTGAACATGAACAGTGGATATGTAGGTATTTATGTAAGGAATAATAGTTTCAACAATTTACCAAACCTTCAGATTTCAGACTGTAGGATACATAATTTTCTGCTTTATGGTCTGATTGTTCAAAATGCAAATGTGACGGTTACTAATTCCGAAATTTCAAATACCAGCAGTTACAGCGTATACCTGAATGGTGGAAAACATACTTTTCTGCAAAGCACCATTGCCAATTATTTCGACAACAGCTCCGTGCAACCTACTTCGCGCGATAAAAAGCCGGCATTGATGATAATGAACCTGAACCGTGTAGCACCTATGCAGACAGTATTTCGTAACTGCATTATAAGCGGTAACTACGAGAACGAATTCAGTCTGGCAAGCCGTTACCTGAAGGATTACGATGGTACTTTCGACCATTGTTACATTCGTAAACCCGATTCGTTGAATTTGCCTGACCAATTTAAATCAATTTGTTGGTCAACAAACAAAGATACCCTTTTCAAAAGCATACGCTACGACTACGAAAAGAAAACTTATTTCAACTTTATGCCCGATTCGGTTTCGCCGGTGCGTGGCAAAGCCGACCCTGTCGTGGCTGCAAAATTCCCACTCGACCTGAACGGAAACCCCAGAAACAATAAACCCGATATTGGTGCGTACCAGTGGCAACCGGTGAAGAAATGAATTTTCATCGAACATGTAGTGCGTCACCGTTTGTAGTGAAATTCGACAGTAGCAAAGCCGGTAAAATAGCCTGATACTGGCTGCGCTGTGTAAACCGCAAAGGTGAAACCGAACCATGGAGTACGGTGGTAAGTGCTATGATAGTGGGGTGAGACCATAATTTGAATATGGTGCCTCACTCCGACTAATCATCCGATGACTTAAAGTCATCGGATGATTGTATTTTATATAGCACTGCACTTGTTGTAATAAAGCTGTTCAGGTTAATTATAAAAAATAACAATTTATCTTTAATGTGAAAAATAGTTTTTATCTTTGGAGGCGAAATGCATTTAGTTCTGTGATATGGATTGTTTCACGCTTGTATCTGCCTTGCTTTGAAAAAGCAATTTATGCTTATTTCTTGCTCTTATGAGCAACACAGCGATTACAAATCGGCTCTGCCGCTACCGCTTTGCGCTATCTTCGCTTGGCTTTACCAAGAATTGAAAATCGACGTAGTCCAATCGGCGTTAGCGAGGGGAATATGAAAAATGTATTGAGAATATACTAAAAAAAACGAGACTGTGCCGTGTTTTGGCATAGGTTGGTTGTAGCTTTGCAGAAAGATTTATTGTTAAACGTCAAAAAAACTCAAATCATGGAAAAATCAAATCAAATTTCTCAGGTGGAATTTGCTCCCAACAAAAATCCCAAAGTAGTAACTTTACAGTCAATTTTAGCTTCTAATGAGTTTCAAAACAGCCCGTTCGATTTACCGATTGTTTTGGGAGAAACTTTTGGAAATAAGAATATTATAAAAGATTTGGCAGAATTGCCTCATTTGCTCGTAGGCGGAGCAACAGGTCAGGGAAAATCGGTTTTTCTACATGCGATTATCAATTCACTTTTGCATAAGAAACGCCCCGAAGAACTAAAATTGTTACTTATAGATACAAAAAATCAAGAATTTAGCGTTTATGCCGACTTGAAAAATCACTTTTTAGCAAGACAATCAAATGGAGAAAGCCAAATTATTTCAAACACCAAATTGTCTGTAGATACGCTCAATTCACTTTGTCAAGAAATGGATAATCGCTATGAAATATTGAAACAAAATAATGTACTTAATTTAAAAGAATACAACCAACTCGGGAAAGAGAATCTACCTTATGTGGTCGTGGTTATTGATGAATTAGTTGACTTGTTTGCGATAGCTGGTAAAAAAGTTGAAATGCCTATTGCTAGCCTAGCACAGCTTGGACGAGCAGTTGGTATTCATATAGTTATTGCAACGCAGCGACCATCGGTAAATGTTATTAGAGCTATAAAAGCGAATTTTCCTGCTAAGGTTGCTTTTCGTGTTTCTTCAATAATTGATTCACGCACTATTTTAGATGCGCCGGGAGCAGAACATTTGCTTGGACGGGGTGATATGCTTTTCTCGCAAGGCAATGAACTTGTGCGCATTCAAGTAGCTTTTATTGATACGCCTGAAATTGAAATGCTTGTAAAATCTATTAGTGAGCAAACAGCCGTTGACGACACTTTAATTTTACCGAAAATCAATGATAATCAACAGTTTAAAGAGATTGAAAAATCCGATTTAGACCCGTTCTTTGAGGAAGCATCAAAATGGGCAAAACAAAAAAAACAGGTTTCATTAGATCAGATTCAGACAAAATTTGCTGTGGGTCACATTCGTGCAGGCAGAATTTTAGAGCAACTCAAAGTGAATGGAATTGTGAAATAAACAACTAATAATTAAAACTTTAAAAATTAAAAAAATGGAAAATTACAATGGAATTGGTAATGAAATTATAGAAGGAGGAATTTTTGAGCGGTTCCCCGAATTAAAACCACAAGGAGGTGAAAATTACTGGCAAGGTGAACATTTTAAATTATTATTAGTAGGTGAAAGCAATTATTTTGGAGATGATTTGGAATCGGAAAGTAATTTTAAAGTAGCTGAGAAATGGTATAAGGGTGATAGAAATCGTTTAATTCCAGAAAAAAAAATAAGCGATGTAGGTAATTGGGTTAGTGGAAATAGATTTGACAACATATTCATCTCTATGAAAAATGTTTTGGATGAGAAAGGGGTTTCATACTTTAAGGATGATCTTCTGCAGGAAGCTATTTATTATAACTATTTTTTGAGACCTGCTCGTGAATATAATAAAAAAGGGGAAAGGGATTTAGGTTTTAAGAAAGATTGTGAAAAAATAGATTGTGAAGTTTCGTATTCGGCTTTGTGTGGAATTATTAAAGAAAAAGAACCAAATATTGTGATTTTTGTAAGTAAGTTTGCTTGGGAAAAATTTATGAAATTCTACGAAAAACAATTTGAAAATGTAGTTATTGATTTTGTTTATCATTTTTCAAGCCCTCGAACTTGGAAGCACAGAAGTGGTAATGGAAAGCAAAAATTTGAAGATCTACTTTGGAAATATTGGATTCGACCAATAGACCCAATAATAAAGGAACAAACACTACAGTTATTTAATTACTTCCAAGCAAATCCATTTTGGAATAAAGATATTTGGGGTGAAATTTTTTGGTACGATGATAAAGATGGTACTTGCGCATATTTTGACAATATATCCAAAAACATTTCTATTGATATTTTCTGTGCAGAAAACGATAAATATCAATTTCAAATATTTGAGCGGGAAAACCCCAAAACCCCAAAACCATCAGGAGTGGAATGGATAAAAAGTATTACAAATCTCACAACTAAAGGTTCTCGCTATGAGTCACGATTACAAAGTAGACAAGAAATAATGGAAGTATTAGAAAACTTAATGAAATAATTTAATTCCAAGTACACCTAACAGGTTTCAAAAAACTGTTGGGTGTTATAAATCAATAGAATAAAATCTTACATTGAAACACATGCTCATTCTCCATCTTTCCGATACCCATAGCAAGCACCATGAATTATGTAATCTGCCACCTGCTGATATCATCATTCATTCTGGCGACATTTCTTTTGCTGGTTCGGAAAACGAAGTTATGGATTTTATCAAATGGTTTTGTACATTACCCTACAAATACAAAATATTTATTGCCGGCAATCACGATGATTGTTTATTTGGAGGAACTATAGATGGACTGCCACAAAACTGCTTTTATTTGTGCAATTCGAGTGTTAGCATTGAAGGTGTAAAATTTTACGGTTTACCCATGTTTATGGAAGATGCGATGTCAGGCGATTACGATATGAATATACAGAAAATACCAAGCGATACAGATGTTCTCATAACGCACCAGCCACCTTACGGTATATCAGACTGTTCGGCAAATATCAACTATGGCGACCGCAACTTATTGCAAACTATTCTGAGAATTCAGCCAAAGTATCACCTTTTTGGACATATTCACGGAGATTACGGTATTGAGAAATCAGAACATACAACTTTTGTCAATGCTGCTATTTTGAGCGAAAGTTATCAACTTATGTATGAACCGATTTTGTTGAAAATATATAAAAATGATACACAATTTATTTCCCCTCTCCCATACGATTAAGATTTTATTTTGAAGTTATTGATTGGCTCTAAATCCTCATGAAAAATTGTGCGGCAGTGGAAGGGAGTCCATGAAGTATGTAGGTTTAAGTTTTAAAAAGAAATATTTATCTTTGTAGTCGTACTGTTTAAAATTTCAATATGAGAAAACATCTGTTACTTCCCGTATTATTGCTATTCACTTACCAACTTCAGGCTCAGGAAAAACAAAATTTCAAAATTGCAAGCTATAATGTTGAGAATTTCTTTGATTGTGTGCATGATTCATTGACCAACGATGTTGAATTTACTCCAACGGGAGCGCGTGGCTGGACTTACTCCAGATATAAAAAGAAGCAAGCCAACATTGCCCGTGTAATTACTGCCATTGGCGGTTGGGATGCACCGGAATTGGTGGGTTTGTGCGAAGTGGAAAGCCGCAAATGCCTGATAGATTTGACACATTATTCGGGATTGAAAAACCTGCGCTACAGGTTTCTGCACCACGAATCGCCCGACCCGAGAGGCATTGACGTTGCGTTACTTTATCAACCGCATGAGTTTAAACCCATTCATGATGAAGCCATTCCCATTCATTTTCCCAATGCTCCGTATAGTCGAACCCGCGATATTTTGTTTGCTTCAGGCATAATTCCCACTGGCGATACCTTATATGTGTTTGTGTGCCATTTTCCTTCCAGGTTGGAGGGTGAACTAGAGTCGGAAGAGAAGCGACTGTTTGTGGCTTCGGTACTAAGGCGTAAAGTAGACAGTCTGTTTGCAGCCACTCCAAGACCAAAGATAGTTATTATGGGAGATTTTAATGATTACCCCACGAATAAAAGTATCCTGGAAGTGATGAAAGCCAGACCGTTGAACGATTCCATTTCAGATAGAAACCTCTACAACCTGGTATATAAACTCCATACAGAAGGAAAAGGTTCCAACAAACATTCTGGTGATTGGGGTGCATTGGATCAGATGATTGTTTCGGGTGGTTTACTCAATCAATCAAGTTCATTTTACACCCGACAGGGTGATGCACATTTCTTCGATGCAGATTTTTTGCTCGAAAACGATAAAACCTATCTTGGTAAGCAAGCTTTTCGTACCTTTGTGGGCATGAAATATCAGGAAGGTTTCTCGGATCATTTGCCCGTGTATGCTGATTTTTGGTATTAAAAGCCCCCTAAATCCCCCTTGGGGGACTTAAAGACTAATTCTCTGAATTAAAAAAAAAGAACAATGAAAACGATTGAAGACAGTATAACAACAGATGTTAAGTCCCCCAAGGGGGATTTAGGGGGCTTTCATGTTCAACTATTTATTCCCTGCTATATAGATCAACTGTATCCCGGAACCGGTTTCAACACTATAAAAGTGCTGGAGAAAGCGGGCTGCAAGGTTCATTACAATCCAAATCAAACCTGTTGTGGTCAACCGGCTTTCAACAGTGGTTACTGGAACGAAGCTGGAAGTCTGGCAGAAAAATTCCTTACTGATTTTCAACCTGATATGCCTATTGTTTCGCCATCGGGTTCGTGTTCAAGCTTTGTGATTCATCATTACCATAAACTACTGACGGACAAACCTGAGCTTCTTGCCCGTCATGCTCTGATGAAAACCAAGATCTATGAACTTTCTGATTTTCTGGTAAATGTGCTGAAGGTTGAAAAACTCGGAGCGAAGTTTCCACATAAAGTTACGTTTCACGATTCCTGCTCTGCTTTGCGTGAATACGGCATCAAAGACGAACCACGCCGCTTGCTGGCACAAGTAGAAGGACTTGAACTGATTGAGATGGAAGAAAGCGATACCTGTTGTGGGTTTGGCGGAACTTTTGCTGTGAAAAATAACGCTATCTCGTCGGCTATGGCTGAGAAAAAAGTGGAAAATGCACTGGCAACGGGAGCTGAATATGTTGTCAGTACCGAAGCTTCGTGCCTGATGAACATCAATGGTTATTGTGCCAAACACAAATCAGCCGTAAAGGGCATTCATCTGGCAGATATTCTTGCAAGTGGATTGTAACGTTATCTTTTCAATTCAATTGTCACACATTTTCCGGCTTCAGCACCTTGTGGTAAAGGGATTCTAAACGTTGTTTCGTTCGTAAACAAATTGTATCGTGCAAACTCTCCTGAGTACTTTCCACTGAGTGTGAAACTGAATTCCGTTTGAAGTTGAGTAGGGTCAACAACTGTAACTATCACATTCTCTCCACATTTTTCCAACTGAATCAGCCCCGGGGTTTTAGACACAATAAAGTCATTTCTTCCAAAAGTTTGCACTCGAATTGGTTTGTAGAAAACAAACTGAAATTCAGAATTATCTGTTGACTTTACTGCCTGAACCGATGAATTATTGGAAATGATTTCAATAGTTGAACTGAAAATGAAATCGTTTAAACCGGCTTTCGAAACCGATGGCAAAACCATGTATTGGTATGAATTACAGGTTTTTGCATTTACACCATGATTAATCCACAATTTAAAGATAGCTTTACTTACATTATCTGTGGAATACGGATCGGCAATCTGATGCCAGTCACCGGTTTGAGTTGATACAGATAATGAAAGTGGTGAGTTTTTAGGAAAATAATAACCAATTGAATCGTGCCATACCGATTTAAAATTTGTCGAACTAATCGTGGTATCATTACATTCAAAGGATTTAAAATCAGCAGTCTGAACAGTTGAACTCCCATGTTGTAAACACTGATTTACTGTTGTAACAAGCTCTTTTCCTGATTTTGAATGTATATCAGTTCCCAAGCAAACCAAAATGCCATTCATATAGAACCATGATTTTTTGGCAGTTACGCCATTTCGGTTCAGATAAAAGGTTGATATTCCTGAATTACCATTAGTCAAACCACCTACAAATGGATTTGGATTTTTATAATTATCAGTTGGATTGTATTTTATAGAGTCAATAAGCGGAGCAGTAACACCCGGAATACGGTTCCAGTCCCATACAGGGAAAATATCATTGTATTCGTCCCCACGTCTCAAAAAAATAGTACAACCATCAGAAATGAAATGTCCTTTTTTGTTTTCGTTGTTGGTAAACTCTGTGCCTTTTACCCGTGGCGAACAGGAACGAATTGATATATAGCTGTCTGAACTTCTAAATACGGACAAATCCGAACGCCAGAAATGTTTTGTTCCTGTCATTTCAGCTTGTAAACCGGGTTTGAGATTACGAAGAATCACATCTTCGTAGGCAGTTTTATGAATAGAATCGGCCTGACATAATTGATTTATTGCCACACACAGACTCAGCACTTTCCCGACTTGTGCTTGCTTGAAAAGTTGACGGTTACACGCACTTACATCCATATTGCCTCGCCAGACAATCCAGTTTTCGCCATCAAGAGCATAGTTTCGTAAAAGACTTAATTGTGAATTAGAAAACTGAAGCGAACTTCCTCCAAACACATTTGCATAATAGGACAAACTGTTGATATAGGCCAGTCCATAATTACCAAACTGCTGCTGTGGACCATGTTGATGAAAGCTGAAATCAGGCTGAATACCTTCGTTGGTGGTTTGATAAATTTCGGAAACTATGGTATCGCGGGCAGCTTTGGCCAAAGTCGCATCATTGATTAAAAGTGCTTTTAGTAAAACATTTCCGGCTAGCCATACTTTGTTTTGCCCCGTCATGCGGAAACCTGAATTATTCAATACCGTTACAGCATTATTTTTTTCTGATTCAGAAAGTTCATTTTCGAGTAGAATAACAACAACTCCCAGTGTTTTCGGAACTCCAATCTGGTTATACCACCAGTTTCGACAAACGGGTTTAATCCTGTACCATGCATTCAATCCACTATGCAGAAATTCAGAGATATTTTTTCGGTGATAGTAATTTGATTCGGGTAGAACATAAGCCCTACAAACATAAAGCAGTCGGGAGATATGATTCAATGGATCCCAACTGCTTAAGGCCGGGTCGTTGTAACTGATATCAGTGAATAATCCATCTGAATTTTGTAATTTAACAATCTTTTCTAATTCGGCATTTTGCTGATAAGTATTCAAATAAAGTTCCCTAAGACTTAAATCGGTAGTATTTCCTTTGTTCGAAATAATGGTTGCAAGTCGCTGCATCTCTTCAGTTTTCAGAAAAGGGTTCAGCGAAATTTCAACGATATGTTTTTTCAGAATTTCAGTCAGATGTTCTTCCGAAATAACGTTGAATGATATAATCAGCAGATAGACAATTAAAAATAATGATTTTTTCATTCAGATTTCAGTTATGATAACATTCACAATACCTTAAACATGAGTTACAAACAACGGGGTATCGGAATGTAGTACCATTTTATAAGCCAGACTCGGATTGAATAAGCGAACAAAAAGATTTCGACGGCGGGTATTGAATGCCAGTACATTAATTTGATGATCTACCATAAAGGTATTCAGAAGTTCAGGAGAATCATTGGCTTTGAGCAAAGCGTAATTTGTAACTAATTGTGGGTAATGATTTGAGAAATAAGATTTTATTCCCGAAAGCATTACTTCATCCCAAGCCTCTTTTTTCTCTGACGCATGAACAAAAAAGAGTTCAATTTTATCGGATCCAAACAATGATATGGCACGGTCGATGGCTATCAGGTCTTTTTGGTCAAAGTTAGTCAGAAAACCAATGCGTTTAATTTCTTGAGGCGATTGCATGGTCATAAGCACCGGAACAGCAAAAACCGGAGAAATGCAGGATTCCATAACTTCAGCTGTAACACTTCCAATCAGTTCGTTGGTTAGTTTCTTCCCGTGTGTTCCCATAACCACTAAAGCAGGGTTGTTTTTCTTGCAGTAATCAAGTATTTGGTCTTCGGGAACTCCTTCTTTCATTTCGAAACTGAATGGAATGTTAGGAAGTTCAGCTTTGGCAATACGTTCGTGAATCTGACGGGTCATTACTTCAATTTCAGCATTAGCCGAACTGATAATCCGTTTCAATAATTCACTATCGCTGATACTGTAGGTGCTCAGCTCGTGGTTTGAAGAAATTGTGAATGTAGGGCTGAAGTAAACGTATAAAAAAACTACTTCAGCAGCCAGCATATCGGCAAAATAAAAGCCAAAATCGGTTACTTTCGATATCTGATCAGTAAAATCAACCGGTATTAGAATTTGCTGAGTATCATTACTTCCGGTGGCGGGTTCATTTTCCCAGGCACTTTCCATTTCTTCTACAATTTTCAGAGCACTGGGTAAATCACTTTCTTTGATGCGTACCCGAACTCCAACAGCCAGTTCCGGTTGTTCCAGATTCAAATTATGAATGACAGTTTCAATTCCGTTTTCTTCCAAAACCGTTTTAATCATTTGTGCCCGCTGAAAAGTGCGAATAGCAAGAGTTACTAATTTGTCTTCCATAATGTGCTAATTTATTGATTTACAGACTAAAGTTGAAATGTAATTCTTCATAAAAGAATTGATATGAAAACGTGGTAAAGATAGGAAATTTTAAATAATTTGATGATACTTAATGAAAATTTTATTTCAATGAATTACGGAATTACAGCAACAATCAAAGAATCTATAAAATATTTACATATTTTACTATATCCAGTTCGATAGAAATTCTTTTTTTGTCAGAATCAACTTTTCACGGGAGCAAAAAATATCAACGTATCATGTCGAAAAAAATAATTACTTTTGTAGCTACACAAAGGGAATTTTCTATTTAAATAATTGCAAAGTTGGAAAAAGAAATTATTTATACCACCATTGGCGGAATAACCATACATCCGATAACTTCATCGGCAGTTATTTCTTTGGTTTTAAGCTTATTGCTATTATGTTTTTCCGCATTGATTTCAGCATCCGAAGTTGCTTTTTTCTCACTTGACCCAAAAACCCTTGATAAGCTGGAAGAAAACGAACAAAAAGCCGACAAAAAAATTCTGCGATTGCTTAAATCACCTCAGCGACTTTTGGCAACTATTCTGATTGGCAGTAATTTCCTGAATGTAGCTGTGATTCTGCTTATTACCTACTTCACTACTTCTATTTTCAATTTCGACAGTGCTCCGGTTTTAGGTTTTGTTTTTCAAACTATTATTATCACTTTTGTGATTCTGCTTTTTGCCGAGATTATCCCTAAAGTATATGCCACTCAATTTGCCTTGAAGACTGTATATCATACAGTTCCGGTGTTATCGGCCATGGAAAAAATGTTTGGTTGGTTTGTTAGTTTATTAGTCAATTCTACTTCAATTGTCAATAACCGGCTTGCACGACACAACAAATCCAATATTTCGATGGATGAACTTTCACAGGCATTGGAACTGACTTCAAACAGCAAGGATGAAGATAAGGAAATATTGGAAGGAATTATTAAATTCGGAAATATACAGGTTATTGAAATCATGACTTCTCGGGTTGATATGGTGGTAGCCGATATTAAATCGAATTACAAACAGTTGATGGACATGATTATACAATCGGGATATTCGCGTATTCCTGTTTTTACCGGTACGCGCGATAATATTAAAGGACTACTCTATATTAAAGACCTTCTGCCTCATTTGGACAAACCTGCTAATTTCCGCTGGCAAAGCCTTATCCGTCAGGCTTATTATGTACCTGAAACAAAAATGATTGATGATTTGCTTATTGAATTTCAGGAAAACAGGGTACATTTGGCAATGGTTGTGGATGAGTACGGCGGAATTTCAGGACTAATTACGCTTGAAGATATTCTGGAAGAAATTGTAGGCGATATTAGCGATGAATATGATGATGAACAGCAGTTATTTGCTAAAATTGATAGCCATACCTTTATTTTTGAAGCAAAAATTTTACTCAACGATTTTTTCAAAATATCAGAAATTGATGAAGAAGACTTCCTGAAAATTACGGATGATGTTGAAACTCTGGCGGGTTTGATTCTTGAACTGAAAGGTGAAATTCCTACAAAAAATGAAAGAATTGATCACGGAAGGTATGTGTTTGAGATTATTGATGTTGATAAACGCAGAATTAAAAAAGTGAAATTATATATTAAAGATAATTTCAACAAATCAGAAGAAAATTAGTCGGAAAATGAATTGTACAAAACAAAATAATGCGCTTATTATCTGCTTTTTAGCACTGTTACTGTTTGCTTGTGGTAAAACTCCTGTTCCACGACCTTACGGTTATTTCAGAGTAAGCCTACCGCAACATACTTACCGAATAATTGACACCTTAAATTTGCCGTACAAGTTCGAGTTGTCGAAAAATGCAGTTTTGGTAAGCCGTGAAGTGAAAGGTGAAAATTACTGGGTCGACCTGTATTATCCGAAACTGAATGCCGGGATATATTGCAGCTACAAACCGTTGAAAGGCAATCTAATTGATTTAGTGGAAGATACTCGTAAAATAGTTTACAAACACAGTGTTAAAGCTGATGGAATTGGTGAAAAAGTGTACAATCATAAAGAAAACAATGTTCATGGTATTTTATATGATTTGAGAGGTAATACTGCATCGAATGTACAGTTTATCCTCACTGATAGTGTGAAACATTTTTTTCGGGGAGCACTGTATTTTAATAATGTGCCAAACAAGGATTCAATTGCACCAATGTCAGACTATATCAGAGAAGATATCATGCATTTAATGGAAACTTTTGAGTGGAAGAAATGAACGAATCGGGTCATATTATTTCAATCGAAGGAGCTCATTTGATGATTTATGAAGTTCGTGAATCTGTTGATGAATTGTTTGGAAAACTTAGCAATATTGAACTTTCAGAATACGCTAATCTAAAATCTGATAAACGCAGACTGGAGTATTTGGGAGTTCGGTTGGCTTTGAAAAATCTGTTAGGAGAAGAAAAAAAAATTATCTATACTTCCGAGGGTAAACCTGAACTTTCGGATAAAAGCTATCATATTAGTGTTTCACACAGCGACAGTTGGATTGCAGTGATGGCTCACAGCACTAAAAAAGTTGGAATTGATATTGAAAAACCTACAGATAAAATTTCCAAAATCTATCAGCGTTTTTTGAATGATACTGAGCAAAAAGAACTTTCGGGTGGAAAGAATCTGAATAAGTTACTGTTAGCCTGGTCGGGAAAAGAAGCTTTGTATAAAATCATTGGAATAGATGCCGTTGACTTTGCAAATCATTTGCATATTTTCCCATTTGAAGTAAAATCAGAAGGGACAATTGAAGCACAACATATTCCAACAAAAGATTATTACAAATTACAATACATTCAAAACGAGGCATATACACTGGTTTATTGTATAGCCGAAAAGTAAGAAAACAGATGAAAAATATTTACAATCACATACTTGAGAACAAAAAGGAGAACCGTAAATTACTTGCAGTTTTGCTCGATCCCTATCAGTGTCGCGGAAGTTTGCTGGCAAGTACCATTGCTGCTCTAAAATCGAATGTACCTGATTTTATTTTCGTGGGCGGAAGTCATATTCTTTCGTCAACTGACTCATTGATAGAACTTTTAAAGGAAGAAACCAAAGCAGGTGTGGTTCTGTTTCCCGGAAATGCATCTCAATTCAGCACACATGCCGATGCGCTTTTGTATCTGTCGCTTTTCTCCGGACGCAATGCTGAATTTCTTATCGGTCAGCATATTACATCGGCAATTGCCATAAAAAAATCAGAAATTGAAGTGATTCCAACAGGCTATTTGTTGATTGATGGAGGAAAACCAAGTTCAGTTGAATATATCAGCAACACTCGCCCCATACCACACGATAAAAATGAAATAGCTTTGTCAACATCAGTGGCTGCTGAGTTATTAGGCATGAAACTGATTTATTTAGAAGCGGGTAGTGGTGCTAACCACCCTGTCAGTTCCGAAATGATTGAGACTGTCAATTCAGGGTTATCCATACCGCTTATTGTTGGTGGCGGAATTAAAAATAAAGCTCAGTTGAAGACTGCTTTTGAGGCAGGAGCTGATTTAGTGGTAGTTGGCAATGTTTTTGAGTCTGATCCAGCGTTGATTGCTGATTTTGTTCAGTGTAAAAACGGGTTGAATCAGGAATAAGCATCACTATTCAACTCAAGAAACTCTTTTTTCGCGCTTTTTCCTCCTTCCTCCCTACGATTTAGTATTGGGGCTTAATACCGTTCATTTCTTAAATTTGGAAATCATTCATTCTCTTACAACACTTTTTGTCTTACTGATTATTTCATCTTTCCAATCAATAACATCTTTTATAACAAGCTTCTGTGTAGCTCTGATGTATGTTTCCATGAATTCAAAATCTGGTTGGTAGTTTTTTGTCGGGAGTGATATTAATAATTCATCTGCATCCTTAGCATAAAAATTTCTTGAATAATCAAACTGACCTGCATGAGCGGCTTTATGAAGTGCTGATGTTACAAACATAGCGGCGTATTTTGGTAGGTTTTCAGTATGAACTACTGCAACATGGTCGTAAGCTCCATAATCGTAGTTGCGGTATTTCGCTGAGCCAAACATATCAATTGTTGATGTGTTCCTTCGAAAAATCTTTACATTGTATCTGATAAACGCTGAAATTCCTTCATCACCTTCACCAGCTGTTACAAATGGTAAATTGCCAGGAATTCGATCTATACTTTTTAACTTCTTGCCTCGTGTTGATTTACCGAATAAGCTTTTGACACTATAAACTTCACATTGTAAACTGCCGTTATTAAACTTCGGTGGAGAGTTTATAGTCGTTTAATCTCTTACTTTTAAATATGCTTCGAGCTCTCTTATGCGTTCCGATTCAAGTTCTCTTATAAATTCAGCCATATATATGTAATCTATAGAATCATTTGATGTTATGGGAAGATATACAATTTCCTCTGCCGCCTTAGTTCTATTAAATTTATCGCCATAACTATATTTTCCTTTTACGGTTGCAGAAAAAGCCGCTTTAAAATACAAATAAGAATTTTTAGTCCACTTTGTTTTTTCTTTAGGATACAAACCTTGCACATGTGAATAGCCTATAAAATCATTAGGTTGATAAAATATACCTTCTGATGTTGTAGTGTCGCTATAGGTTATCATGTTGCCTTCTTCTAAAGGTTCTAAGTCAACATAACCACCAATACCATTATTCATACTTGAATTAACAACAACTGGAACATTTCCTTTTTTTTCAAAAAGCTTAGTATTTGTCAAACCATAACTCTTTGTAGGACGGATGTCAAACAAATCCCCTACTCGAAACCCTTTTAATTCCTTACTCATTATATCCTCCTTTCAAAATATTACTTATCTCATAAGTTAAATAATCATTGACGGTTTTTTTGAAGTCCTCCAATGTAGGTTTGGTTTCTATCTTATGATGTTGGTCATAATTCCAATCATTTCCGTTAATAGATATAATATCCATTACAACTTGTTGCTTTAAATTCCATAAGTGATTAGAAACATTTGCGGTTACACCATTTTTGTATATTTCTATTATGTCATTATATCGTTGCACAGGATTATCAACTTCAGTAATTCCTCGCTTGGTACGTTTATAGCCGTCATTTCTAAAATCTATAAACTTTACTTGCTTTGAATAATCATGTTTTTTGCCAGTATGCTCCACAACATAAATGGAAGTTTGAACTCCAGCCATTGGTAGAAATAAGTCAACCGGCATTTTAATGCTTGCAAGTAACTGATTTTGACTAAGAATGGATTTACAGCTTTTAACTCCTTTGCCACTACCAGCAGAATCTTGTATAATAATTGCTGCTTTACCTCCAATTTGCATATTTTCTAGTCCGAATCTAATAAACGGCATACCTTTCTCCTTAAAACTAAATGGTGGATTAAGCAGTAGTTTATCGGCATTGAATTCCTTATAAAGTTCAGGCGGTTCATTAAAAGACGACCCTTTTCGAATATTACTTGACCCATCGCCACGCAAAATCATATTTGTAGATGCGAGTGTAAACATTTGTGCATCAAGCTCAACACCAAGTAGTTGGTGTTTTTTTATTTGTTCTATTTTTCCAATTGCATAATTTGTACCTTTACCATATTTTTGTTCGGTATAATCTATCATCAGTTCCATTGATGAAATCAAAAACCCTGCTGAACCAGTGGCTAAGTCCATGACTCTGGAATTCTCATCTACATCCAAAATTTGAGTCATCATTTTGGTAACATAAGGTGGAGTTAACACGATGCCAAGTTCCTTTCCATCGCCAAGCGCATATTTCAGAAATTCGGAATACATTTCCCCCATAATATCTAAATGCCCACTCATAGAGTCGATAGACAAAAAGATATTTTCATATATGTAAGTAAAAATTTGTTTATTTACACTTGCTAAATCAGGTAATAAATTTCCAATGATAGCATCTAATTCGATTTTTCTGTCACGGTCGGCATCTTTGTTGATTTCTTTAAATGATGCCATCATCAGATTTTTTTTATCTTGAGATATCTCTTTTTCTTTAAGGTAGTTTTCAATTTGTGTTACAATAGTGTCGCCATCTCTTTGATTGTCTAGATCAATACCTTTTAAATCGTTTGGAGTTAAGCCATTTTTTTTATCAGTAATATCCTGCATTGCCAAAAGCATACCCGAAACATATAAAACACGTTGAGGAGCTGTAATGGCATGGTTGTGCATAAGTTTATTTAGTTTCTTAGCATATTCCTGTAACTTTGCCTGAGAGTCGATTAAAATTTTGTGCTTTTCAGCTTCGGTAAGTGTCGCTGATTTATAAAATTCAGCAAATGATTTTCTGGACTCTAAAAAATCTAAAGTGGTATAATTGTCTATTAACTTATATGTTTCATCGGTCGAACCAAAAACATAATATACTTTTATACATACATTGTTTGCATTGTCGCCAGCAATGCCAATTGCTATTACTTAGCTATATTTCTTGCTCATGATAGCACACTGAGCATAGTGTATTGCTCCATTTACTGCGAAGTTTTGGGCAGATTTTATATCGTGTTTGACCTTTTCACCACTACAAGCGATTAACTTATTAAGCCCTAATTTATCTTCAATTAAAACGGGTATTTTACCCTCTCCAAAAGTTTCAAGCTCGAAATCGGGTTTCCATGATTTGCCTTTTTCTTTTTCTCCAGCCTCTTCAAGTTCGAGACGTTTAAGCCTTACACCTTGCTGAATAGCACTTTTAAGATAATCAGACATGGCTGATTCCACAGTATATTTAGTCTGTTTAATTCTCGCAAATTCAGATTTTACCCAATCATTCACATTATCCTCTAATTTCCAGTTTTCCATTTAGTGTCCTCTGATTATTTGTTTACGTTATAGAATCAATTTTTTGATTGATTTTTAGCCTAAATAACATAGTGGTTTTTGTTGAGGATTGCCCACAAAAAAAGCGTGGACTAAATCCTTATCCACGCTAGAGGCCCTGAGAAGCCCACAAGTAAACGATAAGTCAAAAGCCCACGCCGGTTAGCGTGAGCATTTTGCTCATTGAATCAGTTTACTTGTTCGCTTAAATGAAATTTCTCAGGTTTCTAGCGTGCGAACAATAGCAGAATGCTATTTAATTAATATGTTGAAAATTTATTGTCTGTTTTTTGACCTCCCTCCAACTCCCTCCAGGGAGGGAGAGTTCTGGTTTAGGAGGATTTGCATATTTAATAATGTTTGTTTTATATATTTGTTTTAATGTTCTAAATTAATTGCACAAATCTCAATCACCCAACATTCCCCTCCCTGGAGGGGTTAGGGGAGGTCGAATGCTACTTTAGTTCATGCGTCACTATGAGTGACACTCTCATTTACTCTGTTTTTTTTGTTTGAATTGCAAATGTACAATTTTTTTTTTAATCGCATGAGGTTAAAACCTCACGCTCGCTATATCGGTCGTGGCTACGCCACTCGCTATATGTTGGAGCATTCCCGGTTAGTCGCATAGCTTCCGCATGAAGGTCTAGCCAAAAAGCAACGCCAAAATGACAAACCCTACAAAATCAACGTTTTGTAGGGTTTTTTCATCTTCCTACTTTGTAAATTTGTTGTTATATTAGTCAAAATTTAGCCATAAATAGACAGACTTTTGGGACTAAATCGTGACCTTTTTTGAAAATCAAAAATAGGTCACAGAAAGTCCTCTTTTGGCATACGTTTGACACCTATTGTCCACACTGCAATTATTTCATTTTCAATCAATAAACTAATTTTGTAACGATTAAAAAATGAAATTATGAAGAGTACATTTAACGTCCTTTACTACTTGAAAAGGAATGCAATTAGAAAAGATGGTAGAATGCCAATTGTTACCCGTGTCACAGTAGATGGTATCATTGCACAATTCAATACCAAGTTAGAAATCCAACCAACGAATTGGAGTGTGAAAATGG
>JBAXMR010000052.1:0-30792 GCA_037134195.1 Paludibacter sp.
CAATAAGGATTATTCCGTTGTGAAAACATTTAAGGCGGGGCAACTCGCCTTTTGTGTAAAAATAAACTGCGTGAGAACGGGGTTGGTAGCAAAAGCAGAAGATTACTTGTAAAGTTCTGCCCAAAATTTCGACATATTAATGAAATCGACAGGATATAGTGCTTGCTATTTAACTTTGTTTTAAACAAATATCAGATGACTTCAATTCATCATTTAAGTAACACACATAAACTCCGATAAAATGAAAAAAGCAATTATAATTGGAGCAACTTCGGGAATAGGTAACGAACTGGCTAAGTTGCTCGTAAACAAAGGGTATAAAGTCGGAATTAGCGGTCGACGGATGGAGTTACTGGAACGTTTAAAATCCGAAAATCCGAATTCGTACATCGTAAAGACATTCGATGTAAATGATGTAGAGATGGCGAAAGTGAAACTGGAAGAACTAACCTTAGAGCTTGGAGGTGTTGACTTGCTCGTTATATGTTCAGGTACAGGTGATATTAACGAAGAGTTAGACTTTGATATTGAAATTCGCACCATTAATACGAATGTAGTCGGATGGACTTTTATTGCTGATTGGACATTCAAATACTTTGAAAATCAGAAACATGGTCATTTGGTTGGTATAAGTTCGATAGCAGGATTGCGTGGAAGTAGACAGTCGCCTTCGTATAATGCAACAAAAGCATATCAGATTAATTACCTGGAGGGTTTAAGACAGAAAGCGACTAAACTCAAGGAGCAAATTTATATTACCGACATACGTCCGGGACTTGTGGATACTGAAATGGCAAAAGGACAGGGGCTATTTTGGGTAATGTCCATAGAAAAAACTGTCCGACAAATTTATGCTGCAATTGAAAAGAAAAGGAAAGTTATATACATTACTAAACGTTGGAGAGTAATTGCAGCCATTCTGAAACGAATACCGGACAAGCTTTACGAAAGAATGTAATAAAGTGTAAGTTTGGTATAAGAAAACACATAATTTAGTATAAAACAATTTATTACAGAATGTATACGGATTGTAACAGGTTTCTATTTAGCAATTGCTGAAAAACACATAAAAAGTTGATTAGATATGTTTTATATGTTTTTCAGCAAGTCCTGCTTAATCTTACTTTTTTTACTGACTATTGCAATTCAAAAAGAGAATTTATCCATTCATTGATACCAAAAATTCATCGTTATTTTCGGTACGTTCAATACGTTCTTTGAGGAATTCCATTGCTTCCATCGAATTCATGTCAGCCAAATGGCGACGCAAAATCCACATACGGTTTAATGTATCTTTATCGAGTAACAAATCGTCACGACGGGTACTAGAAGCCATAATATCCACAGCCGGGAATATACGTTTGTTCGATAGTTTACGGTCAAGTTGAAGCTCCATATTACCAGTTCCCTTGAACTCTTCAAAGATTACCTCGTCCATTTTCGAACCGGTTTCAGTCAGTGCAGTAGCAATAATTGTGAGACTACCACCATTTTCTATATTACGGGCAGCTCCAAAGAAACGTTTAGGCTTGTGCAGTGCATTGGCATCCACACCACCCGAAAGGATTTTGCCTGAAGCAGGTGAAACAGTATTGTATGCGCGTGCCAAACGGGTTATTGAGTCGAGTAGAATAACTACATCGTGACCACATTCAACCATGCGTTTTGCTTTTTCGTGAACCATACTGGCTACACGTACATGGCGTTCTGCCGGTTCGTCGAAAGTAGAAGAAACCACTTCGGCACGCACGCTGCGAGCCATGTCGGTAACCTCTTCAGGACGTTCGTCAATCAGAAGAACAATCATATATACTTCTGGGTGATTCGCAGCAATGGCGTTGGCTATATCTTTCAGCAATACAGTTTTACCTGTTTTTGGCTGTGCTACAATCAAACCACGCTGACCTTTTCCAATCGGCGAAAACAAATCAACCACACGCACTGATAAATTATCATTTTTACCGGTTGTCAGATTGAATTTTGTATCTGGGAAAAGAGGAGTGAGGTGCTCAAACGGAACCCGATCACGTACATATTCAGGTGACCGCCCGTTTATCTTTGCAACTTTTATCAAAGGAAAATATTTTTCACCTTCTTTTGGAGGGCGAATAGCACCCATTACAGTATCGCCTGTTTTCAATCCAAATAATTTGATTTGTGACTGAGATACATAAATATCATCAGGTGAAGCAAGGTAATTATAATCGGCAGAACGTAGAAAACCATAGCCATCTGCCATCATTTCTAATGTTCCGGTTCCTTCCAATATACCATCAAAGTCGAATTGTTTTTCGCCTTTATCCGGACGGTTGTTAAATTTATTGCGGTTATTATTGTTATTATTTCCGTTCGCCGGATTGTTAGGATTAATTATTTGTCTGATTGGTTTAATCTCTACTGACTCTTCGGCTGCCTGATTTTCCTCAGGAGCACTTTCACTTTGAGTATCTTCTGTAATAACTTCAGTCACAAATAATGTTTCTTCTTCCTGTGATTCAGGTAGTTCTGTACGTTCTTCGAGCACAATAATTTTCGAAGGGCGTGGAACTTCTTCTTCAGTTATTTCAATCTGCTCAGCTGTAGTTTCCGATGGTTTAAGAATAACAGGTTTCGGACTTTTATGTTTTGGTTTTGCTTTAGCCGGTTTGTTTTCTTGTTTGTTTTTCTCAATTACAGAAACAGCTTCTGGCACCGTTGCTTTTTCAGTAGGTTCAACTACCGGCGTCTGAGCTTTAATGTTTTTGGGTTTTTCAGGTGTTTCGGCAGCAGGTTTAGTGTCACCATTCTTTTTAATAGTAACGCGCATACGTTTTTTACGATCTGCCTGCTGGTTTTCAGCTGAAATAACTTTGCGTTGGGCATTTACAATAGCTTGCTGATCAAGAACTTCGTAAACTAATGTTTCTTTTTTTGTTGAATTAGAGACTTTCAGACCTAACTCTGTTGCGATGTCCTTTAGTTCGGACAAATCTTTTGCATTTAACTGCAGAATTGTGTAATTACTCATAAAAGGATGAATAAACGTTTTGGCGAGGTTTCCTTATCGGAAAACGTTGTGAATGTGAATGTTATGTGAAATAAATGATTGTTGAAACAAAAACAGGACTGCTTTTGTTATTTGAAAACTTTGCAAATTTACTACTTTATTTCATAAATACAACTATTTGACTGTTTTTTATATAAAACTTAGTAAGAAAACGTTTGCAACAACTTTTTAATCATTATTGTCAAGCTCTAATTAATGATTGTAAATATGGAAAAGATATATAAACCGAAATTGAACAAGCCTCAGTGCTATTCATAACTATGAATTACTTTAGTCCTTCATTACCGGTATCAAGTAATGCTTTCCATTCACCTTTGGTATTTTTTTTCCAGAATGTAGTGTAAGTACCTTCCTCCAGTAAGCGTTTTGTTTTGCGATCGGTGAGTTTATAGATACCGTAGGTGTAACCCAGTTCGCCTGATTGGGCAACTTTGGCAAATGAAGGCTCCCAAGTCAGCGTGTAAGTTGTGTCGCTGTGATTTAGCAATTGTTTACTTATGGCAGCATGTCCTTCAATTGGAAAATGATGCTGACTAAGCATAACACCCGTTGAATCA
The DNA here is from genome assembly GCA_037134195.1 of Paludibacter sp. GTDB lineage: Bacteria > Bacteroidota > Bacteroidia > Bacteroidales > Paludibacteraceae > Paludibacter. Next base: position 3,604 of record JBAXMR010000052.1, read on the forward strand.
AAAAATTCCAAAAAAGCAGCATTTCTACCTTTTTCAGCCGAAAGAGCCGAATAATAACGGTCAGCATCGGTTAATGATTTAGTGTCTGAAATTTGCTTTGAAGTACAGGAAGTTAATATTACAACAATTAGTACTGTCAGAGAAAGATTATTTAGTGTCATACATCGAATCGGATTATTTTCGGGTTGGTAATAAAGAAGTTATCTATTTTAGATTGTTTAATTTTAGGTGAAACATCAATATTGTATTCTACCTTTACCATATTATTTTGCTTTCCGGTTTTTATTCGATCAAAATGTATAGATTTTTCCATTAATTCTTTTTCAAGTTCCTCAATGCTGTATTTATCTGATTCAAAATGGATTTCATAGGCTTTAATCTGATGAAGATTGTCCAAAACTAATTCTATTTTTGTAAGAGCAACCAAAACGAGCAGAACGACCAAAACCACCAACGATGCCAGTCCATAATGCTTTAAACCGATACTCATACCAATAGCTGCTGCCATCCATATTAATGTAGCGGATGTAATACCCTTTACAGCATTCCCTTCCTTAAATACCACTCCTGCTCCAATAAAGCCAATTCCGGTTACAATATTAGAGGCAATGCGATCGCCACCGGATAATGAAACCGAAAGAATACTGAACAAACAAGAACTTACCGAAATAAGAATCATTGTTCTGAGTCCGGCTGGTTTGTTGTGATATTCACGTTCCAGACCAAGTATTGCTCCAGCTCCCAACGCACCTAAAATCTGGAAAACTTGTTCAGTTTCAAGTTGCATCATAAAATAAGTTTTTATATTATAACACAAAAATAGTATAAAGGTTTGTAGATGTATTGAAAGATTGTTATTTATGCTGTAATTTTTTTTCGATTTAATACGGCTTGCGTTATCGATATGTACATATAAATTAATTTGTTACATTATACTTCCGTTTTTGTCAGTAAAACCAGTTTTTGATTTTCTCTAAGGTGATGGAAAATTCCAAATGTATGTTTATTGATATTTAAATATTCAAGTAATAATACTATTTTTGATTTGAGTTTTTTACTTACCGAACTAATTCTATTCTCAACTGTTTATTAATGAAAAATAAACAGTGATGAAACATAATATAGTATTAATAATTAGTGCAATTACTCTGATGTTAAGTCAGAGTGCTTGCAGTCAAACTACCAAAAAGCACATGAAATACAATCCGTTAACTCTCGAAGAACAATCTGTAATCTTGCAAAAAGCAACTGAACGACCTTTTATCGGTAAATATGTAGACAATAAGGATAAAGGAACATATATTTGCAAACAATGTAATGAACCGCTTTATCGCTCAGAGGCTAAATTTGAGTCACACTGCGGATGGCCGAGTTTTGATGATGAAATTGAGGGAGCAGTGAAACGAATACCCGATGCCGATGGTCAGCGCACTGAAATTGTTTGTGCCAATTGCGGGGCGCATTTGGGTCATGTATTTACGGGTGAGGGATTTACGCAGAAAAATACCCGACACTGTGTCAATTCTATTTCTATGAAATTTATTCCTGCAACCGAAAATAAAGAACCCAATACGAATATGGAAACAGCTTATTTTGCCTCCGGATGTTTCTGGGGAACACAATATCATTTTATGAAAGCCAAAGGAGTGATTTCAACCACAGTAGGTTACATGGGTGGGCATACCAAAAACCCTACATACCGTGAAGTTTGTACTGGCGAAACAGGCCATATAGAAACTACAAAAGTGGTATTCGACACAACCAAAACAACGTTTGAAGATATGGTGAAACTGTATTACGAAACACACGATTTTACCCAGGTAGGAGGGCAGGGACCTGATATTGGCGATCAATATCAATCGGTTATATTCTATACATCGGATAGTCAGAAGCAAATGGCAGGAAAATACATTAAAATTCTGACCGAAAAAGGCTATAAAGTGGCTACGCAATTACGAACAGCACCTGAATTCTGGAAAGCAGAAGAGTATCATCAGGAATATTACGAAAAGAAGCATGGTAGTCCGTATTGTCATATTTACAGAAAAATATTTTAGACCCAATTAACCACCCTAAGTCAACGGATTCCACCTTCAGGGGGTTAGGGGGCTGTTACCTTATATCCTTCTTTCTCAAGCAGTTTCAGTAGTCCGTTTTGTCCGGGAAGGTGCAAAGCACCCACTGCAATAAAGCAGGAAGATTCTTTTATCATTTTTGGTAATTTAGTCATCCAGTTGACATTTCGGTTATCTGCCATTTTCCTGAATTCTTCATCGGTCATGTCGGTAATATCTCCTTTGCCTTTGGAAAGTAACAGCAAATCATTCAGTTTTCCGGCTTTGTAAGGGCTGTTTAGCTGAATCATTTCTTGAAGCATAGTATCTTTCTTGCGGATACTTTCCACTAATACGGCTGCTTGTCGTTTCAAACTTCCATTACCGAAAAGAATAGCAATTTGCTCGTCAATGGTTTCCAAACCAAGTACTTTCTTATTTTTCTCCTCAGCTACCAACTGAAAATAGGAATCAGATTGTTTATCATCGCTTAATCCGGTAAGCTTCTTGTACTTTTCCATTTCGTACATAGTGAGTATCATTGTTGGATTCATTACAGAAACTTCTTTTAATCCGAATTTCAGTGTTGCCTTCAGTTCATTATCAACCAGTTTATAATCTTCAGTTGTCAATAAATCACTGATTTTTGTTTGATTGGGCATTATGGCAGCTTGTTGTATTTTTGATGAAGCATCTAGGTTGTTCAGCACCATCTCACCAACAACAATTTCACATTCGTTGAATGCTTTAAATAAACCGGGTACGCTATCCAAAAACTGAATCGGAATTAAATGATGTGTGCCAAACAGATAGGAGGGATGCTTTAGCCCGTTTCCGGTAATTTTCCAAAGCAATTGTGACTGTATGTGTGAAAAACAGCTTATTACAAATAATACCAGCAGAATAGTTTTCTTCATGAAAAATTGAATAAATATTTTTACAAAGGTAGCTAAGTAATTCATTTCTAATTATTCATTATTCATAATTAAAATATGCTTACTTTTAATTTATCTAAATTGTTCATAGTTTATTGTATAATTAGTATCTTTGCATAGATTAAAACTATATTATATGACTTTACAACAATTGGAATACGTGTTATCATTGGAGAAAACCCGGCATTTTGTGCGCGCAGCCGAACTTAGTGGCGTAACTCAGCCTACTTTGAGTGCAATGATTCAGAAACTGGAAGATGAACTTGATTGTAAAATTTTCGACCGCTCTCGTCAGCCCATCGAAACCACTGAAATTGGCAAACAGATTATCGAACAGGCTCAGGTAATACTCTATCAGGCCAATCAACTGAAAGAAAGTGTTCGTTCCGAGAAAAGTACACTGACAGGCACGTTGCATCTGGCAATAATCCCAACTATTGCACCCTATTTGTTGCCACAATTTATTGCTTCTTTCAAGAATCTTTATCCGGATATAGCTCTGAAAGTAAGCGAAATGCATACGAGTACCATTATAGAAAAGTTGCGAGTTGCTGAAATTGATATGGCTATACTTTCCACGCCTCTCGAGGATCCGAAGATTCTGGAAGTTCCGCTGTATTACGAGCGTTTTGTGGCCTATATTTCGCCGTCAGAACCAATTTACAGCCGTACGGAGCTTTCGGCTAACGATATGCCGCTGGATAAACTTTGGGTGCTGGAAGAAGGTCATTGTCTGCGAAATCAGGTATTTAATTTCTGTAACGATAAGCCAATCCAAGCCTCAACTTACGAAGCAGGAAGTATTGATACGTTGGTGAAAATTGTGGATTTGAACGGTGGCTATACCGTTATTCCCGAATTACATGTGGATTTACTCAACGAAACTCAGAAACTAAACCTGCGTGAAGTGGTGAAACCGGAAGCTACCCGTGAAATTTCGTTGGTTATCCGCCATGATTTTGTGCGTGAAGCTGCCCTTAATGCAGTGGCTGAATGTATAAAACAAATTATTCCTTCGCACATGTTGGATGCCAGATTGAAGAAATTTGCCATAAAACTTTGAGAAGAAGTATGTAGTTTATAGTCGATAGTTTATAGTCGATAGTTTGTAGTCGATAGTTTGTAGTCGATAGTATGTAGTCGATAGTTTATAGTCGATAGTTTATAGTCGATAGTTTGTAGTTAATAGCATTACAGATTGGAAATACCAATCTAAAAATTAAATGAAACAAAAGAAAAGAGAATGGAACGCGGATGGAACATGCCGTCTTGACGGCATTCACTGATATAACGGATAAAAAAAACGGATTAGAAATACCGATAAATCGGTATTGATTAAAGAGCAAAATCAAAAATGCTTGCATTTTTATAATCCGTTTAAAATACTGTATAGTCGGCATCTTCGATCAGCTTAAACCGCGAAAATCTGCGTTCTTCTTCATTTGTTTCTTAGGAGTTGTAACTGAATAATTACTTAATTTGATTGATGAGTTAGTTAGTTTTTACATTAATCTGTCATTATTTTTAAAACGTAAATTATTAATTTTTAATGTTGTATGGAACTCGCTTGTCAAATTTTTACTATCTTTGGTGAATCATCGTATTCATCCTCGTTTCATGTTTTCTTCCATTTTTCTGTCTTTCCATTGTACTAATTCCTGCTTTTCTCCGTTAATGATTTTGCAATTTTGCATGAAAGTCAATAGTGGTTAAATTTTATTTGGCTACAATATCGATTTTCAGTATATTTGCAGGTTAAAATCAGACACGATAAAAAAGCACGAAACTGTATGATAGACTATATAAAAGGCGATATAACTGAGCTAACTCCCGCATACACCGTACTCGAAACTGCTGGAGTAGGTTATTTTATCAATATCACCCTGCCCACTTACACTTTTCTGACTAACGAGACCAACACAAAACTCTTTGTGTATGAGGCTATACGTGAAGATGCTCATGTGCTTTACGGTTTTCGTTTGCAGACTGAACGTCAGCTTTTTCTGATGCTTATTTCGGTGTCGGGCATTGGTGCTAATACGGCACGCATGATTATGTCCTCGTATTCGGCACAGGAAATAGAGGAAATGATTGTATCGGGTAATGTAATTGCGCTGAATGCCATTAAAGGTATTGGTACTAAAACAGCTCAACGTATCATTATCGACCTGAAAGATAAAGTGGTAAAAGGAATGGGCGGCAACGAGATACCCGGTTTTGCTGCTCCTAACAGTGCCGAGAAGGAAGAAGCCATATCTGCACTGGTTATGTTGGGTTTTGCTGCTGTTCCTTCGCAAAAGGCTGTGGAGAAAATACAGAAAGAACAACCCGGACTAAGGGTGGAACAATTGATAAAAATGGCGTTGAAAATGCTGTAAACAGCAGTTAATAGTTGATGGTTAATAATTTGTAGTAGAGTAAGCAGTAAGCAGTAAGCAGTAAGCAGTAAGCAAAACAAAGAATTCCTATAAATAAGGATTGTGCTTTAATTAATGAACATGAATTTTTCGAATAAAAACTTCCTCATCATACTTTCCCTCGGACTTTTAATTGGTTCGACTTATGCTTTTGTAAGCAATACCGGTCGGTTGGACATAGAAAGTAATACATCGGTTGAACCACTTGTGGCTGAACCTGTACCTACAACTACTACAGCTGATTCCGTGAAAAAACCGGTAAAGACCCGTTTCCCAATCAAAAAATTCACTCAGAATACGTACGATGACCTGACTGCAAAGTATCCATTGGATGCTCCAAAGCCTGCCAATGTAAAATCGGTAGTAGAATATGATACCAAATCAGGCAATTACGTGTTACGTACCTTTGTGGGTGAAAATGAAATTGCCACGCCTTTCCTGATGACACAGCAGGAATACATGAATTTCACTGCTAAAAAGGAAATGCAGACCTATTGGCAGGAAAAAAGCAAGAAATCGCAAAAGAATAACGAAGATAAGTTCTCTATTTCGGATATGAAATTTAATATCGGTCCTGCCGATAAGTTGTTTGGTCCGGGTGGAGTACAAATTAAAACACAGGGATCGGCCGAACTGATTTTTGGATTCAAGAATAATACCATTGATAATCCATCGCTCACAGAGCGAATGCGGACTTCGAATATCTTCGACTTCAATGAAAAAATTCAGATGAATGTGACCGGAAATGTGGGCGATAAGGTAAATTTCGGGTTAAATTACAATACCGAATCAAGCTTTGATTTCGACCAGAAAATGGTGAAATTGGCATACAAAGGCAAAGACGATGATATTATCAAAAATATAGAAGCCGGAAATGTGAGTATGCCGCTCAGTAGTTCACTCATAACAGGTAGTACGGCTTTGTTTGGGATAAAAACCGAGTTACAATTTGGGAAACTGAATATAACTGCCATTGCTTCACAGCAGGAGTCACAAACTCAAACAGTGAGTTCAAAGGGTGGAGCGCAAACTACAAAATTCGATATTGGTATTGATAATTATGATGATAACCGCCATTTCTTTTTAGCTCATTATTTCCGCGATAATTTCGAAAATTCAATGAGTAAACTGCCCTACATAGCATCAGGTATTACTGTGAATAGGGTGGAGGTGTGGATTACCAACAAACGTGGAAATTATGATCAGGCACGTAATATCGTTGCATTTATGGATTTAGGTGAAAGAGATTCGCTGAATAATTCACTTTGGAAAGATTATACGATATTAAGCAAAAACCCTCAAAACAAATCAAATAATCTATACGAAAATGTAAAGAAAATTGATAATGTGCGTGATATACAATTTACTAATTCAGTATTATCCGTTAATTTAAAATCATCCGGGATTAATGGAGGTGAAGATTATGAAAAAATTGAAAGTGCCCGCAGACTCGATGCATCTGAATATACCCTGATTCCTACTTTAGGTGTTATTTCATTGCGTACGGTACTAAACCCCGATGAGGTGTTAGGTGTGGCTTATGAATATACCTATAACGGACAGGTTTATCAGGTTGGTGAATTTTCGACTGATGCAGTTACTGCTCCGCAGGCATTGATTATCAAATTACTGAAAGGAACTACTCAATCGCCCAAATTAAAATCATGGGATTTAATGATGAAGAACGTTTATAGTTTGGGTGCACTTCAAATTCAACCGGATAAGTTTAAACTGAACATTGTATATAGGAATGATTCTATCGGAACAGATTTACAATACCTTACCGAAGGAAAGATAAAGAATCAACTTTTAATAAAGGTGATGAACCTGGATAACCTGGATACAAAAAATCAACCAAATCCCGATGGAAGATTTGATTATGTGGAAGGTTATACTGCTATATCAAATACCGGACGAATTATATTTCCAGTGCTTGAACCGTTTGGTAGTCATTTAAAATCTGCACTAGGTAATGATGCGTTGGCAAAAAAATACACATTTCAGGAATTGTACGATTCAACACTGGTAGTGGCACAGGAATTCAGCGAGAAAAACAAATTCCGCTTGGTGGGTGAATACAAAGCTTCTTCCGGTTCGGAAATTAAGCTGAATGCCATGAATGTACCTCGTGGTTCGGTAACGGTAACTGCCGGTGGTGTGACTTTGGTTGAAAATAAAGATTATACCGTGGATTACACCATGGGAACGGTGACGATTATCAATACAGGATTAATTGAATCGGGACAAAAAATAGATGTAAAACTTGAAAACCAGTCGATGTTCAGTATGCAGCGTAAAACCCTGCTTGGCACACATTTAGAATACAAATTCGATAAGGATTTTAGTTTGGGTGGAACAATTATGCACTTGTCGGAAATGCCGCTTACTACTAAGGTAAGTACCGGTAATGAACCGATTTCGAACACGATATGGGGGTTAAATACTTCATGGCGCACCGAATCGCAATGGTTGACAAACGTAATTAATAATATCCCGTTTGTAAATGCTACAAAACCATCTACTATTGCTTTAAATGCTGAGTTTGCTCAACTTATTCCGGGTCATTCTAGTGTAGTGAGTAGTGCAGGTCTGGCATATATCGATGATTTTGAATCAACTCAAACTTCCATTGATATTCATTATCCGGTTAATTGGTATTTGGCAAGTACACCATACAATCCTGTAAAACCTAGTTCGTCTGATGAAGCATATTTCCCAGAAGCAGGTTTAAGTAATGATATTAATTATGGGAAAAATCGTGCATTATTATCTTGGTATTATGTGGATCCGGTATTAAATGGCGATACACGTACAACACCTGAGCATTTGCGAAATAATGATGAATCAAAATCAAATCATTTGACTCGTGATGTATTGATACCTGAAATTTTCCCAAATAAACAAACACTGGCCACTCAGACATCGCGTATGACCATATTAAACTTGTCATATTATCCGAAAGAGCGTGGACCTTATAATCTTGATGTTAATCCAGAACCAAATTACTCAGCTGGTATGCTCCCGGATGGAACGCTTGATCAACCAAAAACGCGTTGGGGTGGAATTATGCGTAAGCTGGATGCTACGGATTTTGAAACTTCCAACATTGAATATATTGAATTTTGGATGATGGATCCATATATTCATGGGGGGATGAATACAGCTCAGAATGGTGATTTGTATTTTAACCTTGGTGATTTGAGTGAAGATATACTGAAAGATGGAAAGAAATTCTTTGAAAATGGATTACCTGCTGATGGCGATGTCACCAAAACAGAATCGACAGTTTGGGGACGTGTACCTAAAACACAATCAACTGTTCCTGCATTTGATAATACTGCCGGTGCACGCAAAAATCAGGATGTGGGGCTGGATGGACTTTCGGATATTGATGAATTAGGATTTACCACCTATAGTGATTATATAAAAGATGTGATTACGAAACTAACACCTAATCCTGCTGCACTTCAAAAAATGAAAGCAGATCAGTTCTCACCTTTAAAAGACCCCGCAGGTGATGATTATCATTTTTATCGTGGTACAGATTACGATAATATTAATACCAATATTTTAACTCGTTACAAACATTACAATGGGGTGGAAGGAAACTCACCCGATGCAGCCTCTGTTGTTGAAAGTTATCCTACTTCAGCTACTTCGTTACCCGATTGTGAAGATATTAATGGTGACAATACTATGAATGAATACGAAAAATATTACCAGTATCGTGTTCATATTAATCCTGACTCTATGAAAGTTGGGACAAACCATATTACAGATATGATTAAGTCTACTGTCGAACTTAAAAATGGTACAAGTGATTTGGTTACCTGGTATCAATTTAAAATTCCGATTCGTCAATACGATGAAAAAATTGGAAGTATTCGTAATTTTAAATCTATTCGGTTTATCCGAATGTTTATGACTCATTTTTCGGATTCTGCGACCCTTCGTTTGGCAACACTCGATTTAGTGCGTGGTGAGTGGCGTGGGTTTAATAAACCACTTTATTCAACAACAACAGTGCCGGCACAAACAGGTACATTAGATGTTCAGTCTGTAAATATTGAAGAAAATGCAACTAAATTACCCGTGAATTATGTGCTGCCTCCGGGAGTTACCCGTGAAACTGATCCCGGTCAACCTCAACTACTTCAACAGAACGAGCAATCAATGGTGTTGCGTGTAACAAACTTAGCACCCGGTGATGCCCGTGGTGTTTACAAAAATACCACCTACGATATGCGTCAGTACAAACGTATGCAAATGTTTGTTCATGCAGAAAAACGTACAGATGACCCTTATGTTTTAGACGAGAGAAAAAAAGAAATGACTTGTTTCATTCGGTTGGGATCGGATATGGTAAATAATTACTATGAGTATGAAATTCCAATGATGTTGACTCCTGCAGGTACATATTCAAGTGATAAAGTAGCAGACCAACAGACAGTTTGGTATCCGGAAAATATGTTTGATTTCGCGTTTGATGCACTTACAAAAGCCAAACTTAAACGGAATCAGGCCAAACAAACCGGCTCAGCAAATGTTTCGAATATGTTGCCTTATACTATTTACGATCCCGATAAACCCCAGAATAAAATTACGATAATGGGAAATCCAAGTATTTCGGATGTTGAAAATATAATGATAGGGGTGCGTAATGCTTCTGATAAACCAAAATCTGTTGAAGTCTGGGTGAATGAATTACGTATGTCACAGTTTGATGAATCAGGCGGTTGGGCAGCAATGGGTAATGTGGCGGTAGGACTGTCGGATTTGGGTACAGTCAATTTCTCAGGTAGGGTTGAAACTGCCGGCTATGGTGGAATAGAAAGTAACGTGATGACACGTCGGATGGACGATTTGTATCAAATGAATTTTTCAACAAATATGGAATTGGGACGTTTCCTTCCATCTGAAATCAAACTTAAAATTCCAGCTTATTTCTCCTATACAAACGAAACAATTTCTCCCAAATACAATCCACTGGATGAAGATGTATTGCTTTCGGATGCGTTGAAAAATAGCATTGGTCAGGCACAACGTGATTCGTTGAATTTGATGTCGCAAACAGTTAATACCACCAAAAGTTTCAATATTACGGGTGCAAAAGTGAATATAAAGAGTAAAACACCTCAGTTTTATGACCCTGCAAACCTTTCATTCACCTATGCATATACAGAATCAAACCAACACAGTTCGCAGATGGAACAGAATTTGATTAAGGATGAGAAGGCTGCTTTAGATTATAATTTCTCATTTAGTCCCAAACCAGTTGAACCATTTAAGAATGTGAAGTTTTTGGATAATCCATTATTCAAAATCATCAAAGATTTCAACTTCAACTTTATGCCTTCATCGTTGAGTTTTAATACGAATCTGAATCGACAGTATTCGCAGGTTAAACTACGCGATCTGAGTGCTATAGCCGAAGGTCAGAGTTCAAATAATCTGGATATGAATTCCAGTAAGGACTTTAGATTTAACCGTCAGTTTGATTTTAAATACGATTTAAGTAAGGGGATAAAATTTAGCATTCAGACAGCCATGAATGCAAATATTACCGAACCGCTTAAATCTCCTGAGCAATGGGGACAACAATATTATGAAGCCTGGCGTGATACGGTTTGGACAAACATAAAGAAACTGGGAACACCTTATACCTATCAACAGGTTTTCACCGCTAACTGGAATATCCCTGTGAATAAATTGCCATTAATGGATTGGGTTAATGCAAACGCTGCTTATAATTCAACGTATAACTGGAACAGAATGGCAACTGTCAGAGGAACTTCAGCCGCCAATCAACCCGGTAATATTGCTACTACCATGGGTTCCTGGTCGCTTGACGGTCAGTTAAATTTTGAGTCATTGTATAATAAATCGAAATACCTGAAAGATATAAATCAGCGAGCATCTACACAATCCAATCAGATGAATATTAAATTTCAGTCTAAAACTTACAGAGAAAAGGTAAAACTTGAAAAGAATAAAACTATTACTATTAATCACAAGTTAGGAAGTAATAAATTTAAATTGACAGCAATCGATAAAAACGGAAAACAGCTCAATCTGAATTACAAAGTAAAAAATTTAATAGCCATTGAGATTACACCTGCAATCACTACAGACAGTATTCAACTTACACTGAACTCATTAGATCCTAACGATCAAGGTCCTGCTCAAAAAGTGGTTGATTTTGCCGTTCGCACCTTGATGATGGTTCGTAAAGCATCGATAAGTTATCGCGAATCGAACAGCATGGTTTTACCCGGATTCCAGAAAGAACCTTCATTCCTTGGCCAACAAATGACCGATTACGGTGCTGCTCCGGGATACGGTTTTACATTTGGAATTATTGATAAAAACATTATTCAAACAGCTATGAATAACGGATGGTTGTCTAAAAACGATTCGATTATTACACCGGCAACTACAGCTTTTACTTCCGATCTGGATATTAAAGCATCAATTGAACCGATTGCAGGATTTAAGATTGATTTGGATGCCAAACGAACTGTTGCTTCTAATACAACGATACAATATAAATATTCCGGTATGCCTAAAACTTTTACCGGAACCTACAATATTACGCTGATGGCACTGGCAACTACTTTCAAACCAATTGGTACAGCTGAACAGAACTATAGCTCTGAACCATTTGATAATATGCTTAAATACAGAACAGTTATTGCCAAACGTATAAGTGATCAATACAAAAATTCAAATATAACAACAGCCGGTTTTTTAAATGGAAATACATTAACAAATACAGATATAGTTAATAGCTCCGGTGTTAATGTTAATTCTGCCGATGTATTAATTCCTGCTTTTATTGCAGCTTATACGGGTCGTGATGTTAATACAGTGGAAACCAGTCCATTTTTATCTATTCTTAATATTCTGCCAAACTGGCGAATAAGCTATGATGGATTGTCCAATATTGGTTGGTTTAAAGAAAATTTCAAATCGGTAAGTCTTACACATGCTTATACTTGCCGTTATAGTGTTGGTTCATACACTTCGTATTCAACCTGGGTGGCAATGGGTGAAGATAATAATGCATTGGGTTATATACGTGATGTTCAGAGTAATAACCCGATACCATCATCGCCTTACGATATCAGCGATGTATCCATCAACGAACAGTTTAGTCCGCTTATTGGAATTAATGTAGCAATGAAAAACAGCATGACCGGTAAACTGGAATATCGCAAACAACGCAATATGGCACTTAACTTATCGAGCACCCAGCTTATTGAATCAGCTTCCGATGAGTTTGTGGTAGGTTTGGGCTATTTGGTAAAAGACTTTGATGTGATTCTGAAACTGAAATCAGATAAACAAACAAAAGTGAAAAACGACCTGAAGCTAAGTGCTGATTTATCGTACAAGGATATTAAAACTCTGTTGCGCAAGGTGGAAGAAACTGTGACTCAAGCCTCGAGCGGTAACAAGATGTTTACATTAAAGATTATTGCTGATTACGTATTTAGTTCTAAAGTTAATATTCAATTGTTCTACGACCGTCAAATGAGTACGCCGCTTATTTCATCTTCATTTCCCGTTTCTTCATCAAACTTTGGAGTTAGTTTTAAGTTTATGTTGACACGATAAATTCAGTTTTCAAAACAATTTATTAATCCTGTTGTTAGATACATAAAAAAATTATGCATAAAAACCTTTTGCTTTTTGTTGCACTTATCATTTATGCAACAACGACCTTTAGTCAGATTGCTGACCCTGTAAACTGGACTTTTGAACTTAAGAAAACCGGTGAAACTACCGCGGATGTAAAGATAACTGCTACTATAGAAGATGGTTGGCATATTTACGGTCTGAATATTCCGAAAGATGGACCAAATCCAACTTCCATCACGTTTGAAAAAATAGTAAATGCTCAGAAAGTTGGTGAGTTACAGTCACCATCGAAGCTCGAAAAACAGTTTAGTTCCGAATTTAATATGGAGATAAACTGGTATTCGGACAATGCCGTATTTATTCAGAAAATTAAATTTACGGATGCCTCGAAAGTAAAAGTTAATGGCTACGTGAAATTTATGGCTTGCGACGATAAAAGCTGTCTACCACCTACCAAAAGACCGTTTGTATTAACTTTATCTGCATCACCTATTGCTGCATCTTCAATTCAAAATACTGAAACCTCTATACCAATTGTTACTGAAAATACGTTAACTGATTATTGGACTCCGGTAGTTGCCGAACTAAAGAACTTTGGCGAAACAAAAGGTTCTGCCACATCTTCGCTTTGGCTGATTTTTCTTGCTGGTCTTCTAGGAGGTTTTCTTGCCTTATTCACTCCTTGTGTTTGGCCAATTATTCCTATGACAGTAAGTTTTTTCCTGAAACGTTCTGAAAACAAAAAACGTGGTCAGCGTGACGCTATTTTATATGGCTTAGCTATTATTTTTATTTATGTGACTTTGGGTATCTTGATTACCCTTATTTTTGGTGCAAGTGCGCTCAATAGTTTATCTACTAATGCTATTTTCAATCTTATTTTCTTTGGATTACTGGTTGTGTTTGCTGTTTCATTTTTTGGTGCATTTGAAATTACGTTGCCATCATCCTGGTCGACAAAATTAGATGCAAAAGCGGATTCTACAACCGGATTTCTAAGCATTATGTTTATGGCATTCACGTTGGTGCTGGTTTCATTTTCCTGTACCGGTCCGATTATCGGTACCTTGCTTGTTCAGGTATCCTCAATCGGTTCAATCTTAGCACCTGCTATTGGTATGCTTGGTTTTGCAGTAGCATTGTCTATTCCGTTTAGTTTGTTTGCATTGTTTCCAACATGGTTGAAATCATTGCCCAAGTCAGGTGGTTGGCTGAACAGTGTGAAAGTTGTATTGGCATTTCTCGAACTTGCATTAGCACTCAAATTCCTTTCTGTGGCTGATTTGGCTTATGGTTGGCGTATTCTCGACCGTGAAGTTTTCCTTGCGTTATGGATAGTTATATTCGCCTTGTTGGGTGTTTATTTGCTTGGTAAGCTCCGATTTCCACACGATAGTGAATCAAAACACACTTCGGTTTTGGGTTTATTCTTGGCTATTATTTCATTTGCTTTTTCGGCTTATATGATTCCGGGGCTTTGGGGTGCACCACTTAAAGCAATCAGTGCTTTTTCACCACCGCTTTACACTCAGGATTTTAATCTGTATAATGACGAAATTCATCCTGCTTTTACTGATTATGACTTAGGGATGGTCTATGCTGCCGAGAAGAAGTTACCTGTGATTGTTGATTTTTCAGGTTTTGGTTGTGTGAATTGCCGTAAAATGGAAGCTTCAGTCTGGACTGACCCGACTGTGAAAGAATTGTTGAAAAAAGATTTTGTACTTATTTCGTTGTTTGTGGATGATAAAACAGCTTTATCAAAACAGTTTCAGGTAAATGAAAATGGTCGCACAACGGTGATTGAAACAATTGGTGATAAATGGAGTTATTTACAACGACATAAATTTGGAGCAAATGCTCAACCATTTTATGTGATGCTCAATAATGAAGGAAAGCCAATCAACAAAGCATACCCGTTTGATGAAAATCCGGCGCATTTTGTTGTATGGCTTACTAAGAAAAACTGACAACAATTCACTATTTCTGTCATTATGCCACCCGATTTCTGCCAAAAACGGAATTCGGGTGTTTTGGCAAAATTATTGTTAGTTGATTATCACAGATAAAAGAAAAAAATAAATTAGAAATATGAAAAAACAAAAACATTCCGATGAATCGCCCGAAGTAAACGAAGCGTGTGAAAATTGTGATACATCGAAATCAAACGAAATCTATGAATCTACTGAATTGGCTGCAGAACAGATTGTAGATGAAATTGAGCAAATGAAACAGCAGTTTACCGAACTTAATGATAAAAATCTGCGTTTAATGGCAGAGTTCGACAATTACCGTAAACGTACGTTGAAAGAACGAATTGATTTAATTAAAACAGCAGGTGAAAAAGTATTGGTTGATATGCTTCCGTTGGTTGATGATTTTGAACGTGCGCAGAAAGCCATGGAAATATCTGACGATATACTAGCAGTGAAAGAAGGTGTAGATTTGATTTACAATAAGTTCATTGCCTTTTTGCTTCAGAATGGTGTGAAAGCTATTCCTACTGAAAATGAGGCTTTTGATACCGAGTTTCATGAAGCAATAACTACTTTCCCTGCACCTTCCGAAGAACTAAAAGGAAAAATAATAGACTGTGTATCAAAAGGCTATACAATGAATGAAAAAGTAATTCGCTTCTCAAAAGTAGTGGTTGGTGAGTAGATTAAACAGTAAGAAGTAAACGTTAAGCAGTAAGAGAAAAGCATTTTTTAAACTTTTAGCTTATAAACATTAAACACAGAAAACAAAATAACATGTCCAAAAGAGATTACTACGAAATTCTTGGAGTATCAAAATCGGCTTCGGCTGACGAAATAAAGAAAGCATACCGCCAGAAAGCAATTCAGTTTCACCCCGATAAAAATCCCGGTGATAAAGCTTCTGAGGAAAAATTTAAAGAAGCTGCCGAAGCTTACGAAGTGTTAAGCGACGACCAGAAACGTCAGCGTTACGACCAATATGGTCATGCCGGTCTAGGTGGAGCTGCCGGAGGTGGTTTTGGTGGACAAAACATGAATATGGAGGACATATTCTCACACTTTGGCGATATTTTTGGCGGACATTTTGGTGGGTTCAGTGGTTTTGGGGGTAGTCAGCGTGGTGGTGGGCAACGTGTTCGTCGAGGTTCGGATTTGCGCGTTAAAGTAAAACTTAATCTTGCTGAAATAGCTTCTGGTGTCGAAAAGAAAATAAAGGTTAAGAAATATGTTATGTGTTCGCATTGCAATGGTGCGGGAGGTACAAACCCAACTACCTGCACTACTTGTAATGGGCAGGGACGAGTTATGCGTGTTCAGAATACCATTTTAGGACAAATGCAAACCGCTTCGGAATGTACAACTTGTAACGGAGATGGAAAAATTATCAAGGATAAATGTTCTCATTGTAATGGTGAAGGTATTGTTCGTGAAGATGAAGTAATCAACATTAATATTCCTGCAGGTGTAATGGAAGGTATGCAGCTATCAATGAGCGGTAAAGGTAATGCCGCTCGCAGGGGAGGAGTGAATGGAGATTTATTGGTGTTGGTAGAAGAAGATGCACATCCTGAATTAATTCGCGATGAAAATGATTTGATATTTAACCTTTTGCTTACAGTTCCACAGGCTACACTTGGAACTCAGATTGAAGTACCTACAGTCGATGGAAAAGTTAAAGTTACTATTACTCCTGGAACGCAACCAGGTAAAGTTTTAAGACTTCGTGGTAAAGGTTTGCCTAATGTGAATCGATACGGAATAGGTGATTTACTTGTTAATATTGGAGTGTATATTCCTGAAAATCTTAGCAAAGATGAAAAAGCTGTAATGGAAAAACTTGGTACTTCAGCCAATGTAAAACCAAATGCATCTGCTTCTAAAAATTTCTTTTCTCATTTCCGAAATATGTTTGAATAATCTTTAGAACACTAAATTTACTTAACTAAAATTAATAAAGGCTGACTTGAGATAAACTCAAGTCAGCCTTTATTAACTTTGTTATTATTGGTTATTTGTTATCGTATCCTTGTTCGTGAACACTGCTTACCGAACGTCCTGATGGATCATTCAGGTTTTTGAAGGCAGCATCCCATTCCAAAGCAATAGGTGTACTACAAGCTACTGAAGGAACTGAAGGAACACAAGTTGCAGCCGAATCAGAAGGGAATAAATCCGTGAAAATGGTTCGGTAATAATACTCTTCCTTATTCATCGGTGGATTAATTGGATAAGTTTCATTAACTCTTAACATTTGTTCGTCCGAAACCATATCCGTGGTAAGGGCTTTAAGACTGTCAATCCAATTGTAACCCACACCGTCGGAGAATTGTTCTTTTTGACGCCATGCCACACTTTCTGGTAAGTAATGTTCAAATGCCTTCCGTAGAATCCATTTTTCCATTTTTCCATTCAATCCGCACATTTTATCTTTTGGATTCAAGCGCATAGCTACATCCATAAATTCTTTGTCAAGAAATGGTACACGACCTTCAACCCCCCACGAAGCCAACGACTTATTCGCACGTAAACAGTCATAAAGATGTAGTTTATCCAGTTTACGAACTGTTTCTTTGTGGAATTCTTCCGGATTTGGTGCTTTATGGAAATACAGATAACCACCGAAAATTTCATCAGCACCTTCACCCGATAGAACCATCTTTACACCCATTGATTTGATAACTCGCGACAACAAATACATTGGCGTACTGGCACGGATGGTTGTAACATCATAAGTTTCAACATGATATATTACATCACGTACAGCATCAAGTCCCTCTTGTACGGTAAAATGAATTTCGTGATGAATAGTTCCAATATGTTCGGCTACTTTGCGTGCAGCAATCAAATCAGGTGATCCTTCCAAACCAACAGCAAACGAGTGTAGTTTAGTGCCCCAGTTATCGTCATTTGATGCAAATTTTTTAGCTACTGCTGAAATTATTGATGAGTCAAGACCTCCTGAAAGCAATACACCGTAAGGTACATCAGCCATTAACTGACGTTCAACAGCTGCTTCCAACGCTTCTCGTAACTCATCGATGCTCGAAACATTATCTTTAACAGCATCATAACTTTCCCAGTCACGTTTATACCAATGAGTTGGTTTTCCATCAGGACTGAAAAGATATTCTCCGGGCAAAAACTCTTCAATTTTATTACAATATCCTTCAAGAGCTTTTAATTCGGAAGCTACATAATAAGTCCCTTCAGCATCCCAACCCTGATAGAGTGGAATAATTCCAATATGGTCTCGACCGACCATAAAAACGTTCTTTTCAATATCATAAAGTGCAAAAGCAAAAATTCCGTTCAAATCTTCTAAAAAGTTTGGTCCTTTTTCACGATATAACGCTAGGATGACTTCACAATCTGATTTTGTTAGAAATTCGTACTTCCCTTCAAAATGTTTCCTTATTTCCTGATGATTATAGATTTCACCGTTAACAGCTAAAACAAGTTTACCATCTTTGCTGTAAAGTGGTTGTTTACCCGATTCTGGGTCTACAATTGATAATCGTTCGTGTGCTAAAATAGCTTTGTCATCAGAGAAAACTCCTGACCAGTCCGGCCCACGATGCCGGATACGTTTTGACATTTTCAATACCTGAGGTCTTAAGACCTGCATCGGTTGTTTTATATCAAATGCACATACAATTCCACACATATTTTTTAGTTTTTAGAGTTTCGTGTTTCATGTTTCATGTTTCGTGTCCGAAAACACAAAACATTAAACATTAAACATTAAACGATTAATATTTTATGAATATCTTCAGCCACTTTTCGCCCAGAAGCAATAGCACGAACCACTAAACTTGCACCCATGGCTGCGTCACCTGTTGCAAATACTTTCTTCACAGTGCTTTGATTTGCTTTGTCTACAGCAACGTTGCCACGACCATCAAATTCTACGCCAAGTTCTGTTAGCAACCCTTCCTGAACTGGATGAATAAAACCAAGTGCAAGGAAAACCAAATCAGCTTTAATGATTTCTTTTTTTCCAGTTGCTTTCATATTCCATCGACCAGTATCATCTTTTGTCCATTCAACTTCTTCCACTTCCACCTCAGTAAGTTGACCGTTTTGACCAATAAACTTAGTTGTGTTTAAACTCCATTTACGGATACAACCTTCTTTGTGAGAACTAGAAGTTTTCAGAATATTTGGATAATAAGGCCATGGAGTGTCAGGATTTTTGTCAACTGGTGGTTGAGGCAAAATTTCAATCTGAGTTACTTTCAAAGCACCCTGACGTATTGAAGTACCTACACAATCTGAACCGGTATCACCGCCTCCGATAACTAACACATGTTTATCTTTCGCATTAATAATAGCTTCAGGAGCTACTTCTTCGTTCATGATAAGTTGATTTTGCTGGCTCAGGAATTCCATTGCATAGTAAATTCCATTCAAATCACGACCTTCAGGAGTGATATTACGTGGATGACCTGCACCAATTGCCAGACAAACTGCATCATATTCTTTCATGATTTGTTTGCCGGTAATATCTTTCCCAATTTCAGTATTTGGTTTGAATTCAATACCTTCTTCAAGTAATTGATTTAACCGACGATCGATTATGTTTTTGTTAAGTTTGAAATTAGGAATACCATAGCGCATTAAACCACCTAAGGTATTATCCTTTTCAAAAATTGTAACAGTATGACCTTTACGGTTCAACTGTTGAGCAGCTGCCAGTCCGGCAGGACCAGAACCTATAACAGCAATTTTTTTGCCGGTACGGGTTTTAGGAGGTTGTGCTTTAATCAATCCTTCGATAAAACCAACTTCTGTAACAGCAGCTTCGTTTTCACGGATAGTTACCGGACCTTCGTGCAATGCCAATACACATGCCTTTTCGCATGGAGCAGGACAGATACGACCTGTAAAATCAGGAAAATTATTTGTTTCGTGAAGATTTTCTACGCCTTCTTTCCATTTTCCTTTGTAAATAAGGTCTTGCCATTCCGGCATCTTATTGCCGAGCGGACAGCCCCAGTGACAAAACGGTATGCCACAGTCCATGCAACGCGAAGCTTGCAATTTGCGGTCTTCACGGTTCAACGTTTGTTCAACTTCCCCAAAGTCATAAATTCGCTCAAGTACAGGACGATAGCCTGCATCTTTGCGGGGTATGGTTATAAATGCTCTTGGATTTCCCATGATTTCTGAAGCCCCTCAAAATCTCCCCGAAGGGGAGACTTTTTGGTTAGCTTATAAATTGTTTGTACTAATTTTATTGTTTAAGTTGCTAAACTCCCCCTTCGGGGGTTTAGGGGGCTTCTTAATAATCTCGCTCAACCTGAGCAATTTTTTTGTTGATAGCTTCCATCTTTTCTTCCTGCAATACTTTTTTGTATTCAATCGGAACAATTTTCTTGAATTTATCAACATACAGACTCCAATTATCCAAAATCTGTTTTGCACGGGCACTTCCTGTATATTTCAGGTGATTTTCAATCAATCCCTGGACTTCTTTGCTGTCGTGGCTGTCTTCAATCAATGAAAGTTCAATCATTTCCATGTTACAGAAGAAGTCGAAATCACCTTTTTCGTCGAGAACATAAGCCACACCACCGCTCATACCAGCTGCAAAGTTACGACCTGTTGTGCCAAGAACTATGGTACGTCCGCCTGTCATATATTCACAACAATGGTCTCCAGCACCTTCTACAACGGCAATTGCTCCTGAGTTACGAACGCAGAAACGCTCACCAACCACACCGTTCACGTAAAGCTCACCCGAAGTTGCACCGTATAGAATAGTATTACCTGCAATTATATTTTCTTTTGGATCGAAAGTACTTTCTTTTGGTGCTCTAACCACAATTTTACCTCCAGAAAGACCTTTACCAACATAATCGTTCGCTTCGCCGTTTAATTCAAAATATATCCCTTTGCTTAGGAATGCTCCAAAACTTTGTCCGGCAGAACCATCGAAATATGCTTTAATTGTATCTTCTGGTAATCCGGCTTGTCCGTAACGTTTTGCAATTTCACCCGAAAGCATTGCACCTACGGTACGATCGGTATTTTTGATCTTCGATTTAATCTGAACCGGCATACAAAGGTCGAGAGCAGGAAGTGATTTTTTAATCAATTCACGGTCAAGAACATTCTCCAATTTATGATCCTGATCTTTAATATTACGAATCGCATTTTGGTTGTTCGAAGGGTAGAACATAATCTTAGTCAAATCTACTTTTTCCAGTTTAGGAGTAGCGCCTTCAATTTTCTTACGTTCCAATAAGTCGGCACGTCCAATAATTTCGTCAAGACTACGGAACCCCATTTGAGCCAAATGCTCACGAACATCCTGAGCAATAAATTTGAAGAAGTTTACCAGATATTCATGTTTACCGGTGAAATGTTTACGCAACACTTCGTCCTGAGTAGCAACGCCAACAGGACATGTATTTAAGTGACATTTACGCATCATTACACAACCCAAAATCAACAATGCGCTTGTAGCAAAACCGTATTCTTCAGCTCCCATAAGGGCTGTAAGGATGATATCGCGTCCTGTTTTCAACTGACCGTCGGTTTGCAGACGAATCTGACCACGGAGGTTGTTCAATACTAATGTTTGTTGTGTTTCAGCCAACCCGATTTCCACCGGAAGACCTGCGTGTTTGATTGAGCTTGAAGGACTTGCACCTGTACCACCTTCAGCACCGCTTATCAGGATAAGGTCGGCTTTTGCTTTTGCCACACCGGCAGCAATAGTACCAACGCCTGTTTCCGATACCAATTTCACACTGATAATAGCAGTAGGGTTGATATTTTTCAAATCGTAGATCAGCTGAGCCAAATCTTCGATGGAATAAATATCGTGGTGGGGTGGAGGTGAGATCAACGAAATTCCCGGAATAGAGTGGCGGGTTTTCGCAATGATTTTGTCCACTTTATGACCCGGAAGCTGTCCACCTTCACCCGGTTTAGCTCCCTGAGCAATTTTAATCTGAATTTCGTCAGCATTAACTAGGTATTCGGCAGTAACACCAAAACGACCTGAAGCCACCTGCTTGATAGCACTACGGGTACTTAAGCCATCTTCACGTTTTTTATAACGTTCAGGATCTTCACCACCTTCACCTGTATTGGAACGTCCACCCAGAATGTTCATGGCCATGGCCATTGCTTCATGAGCTTCGCGACTAATAGAACCGTAGGACATAGCACCTGTAACGAAACGTTTGGTGATACTTTCAATTTGTTCTACTTCATCAATACTGATTGGATTACGTTTATAATCCATCAAGTCGCGGATAAAGATTGGTGTAGGCTTGTCATCGACAGCCTGCACATATTCTTTGAATTTTTGATAATCGTTTGTTTTGGTGGCAATTTGCAGACGTGCCACTGTTTCCGGATTCCATGCATGTTGTTCTCCTTCACGGCGGTACGCATAATGACCAAGGTTTTTCAAGTGAGTGGTGTCAGCACCTTCAGCAGGGAAAAATGCATCAAAATGAGGTTTCAGTACTTCAGCCGCCACATTGTCAATATCGATACCCTGAATTGCCGAAGTAATTCCGGTAAAGTATTTATCAAGCAATTTAGATGAAATTCCAATTGCTTCAAAGATGTGTGCTCCACGGTAACTACGCAGTGTTGAGTTACCCATTTTCGATAATACTTTCAACAGCCCTTTGTTTACAGCTTTAATATAATGCTTCTTAGCTGTATCCATATCCATTTGGATTTCGCCTGCTTTGATGCTGTCATTTATGATAGCAAATACCATATAAGGATTAACTGCATTAGCTCCAAATCCGAACAACAACGCAAAGTGCATTACTTCACGTGGTTCAGCTGACTCAACCACGATGTCGATTTGCATACGTTTACGTTTTTGAACCAGATACAAGTGAACGGCAGAAACTGCAAGTAAGGACGGAATTGGAGCATGGTTAGCATCCACACCACGGTCGCTTAGCACGATGTAGTTTTTACCATCATCAACTGCTTTCTCTACGGAAAGACAAAGTTCCTGAATGGCTTTTTCAAGACCAGTTGCACCGCCTTTAGGGTCGAAAAGCATTGGCAATGAAATGGTATAGAATCCTTTATAGTTCAGATTCATTAATATATCGAACTGAGAGTTGGTTAATACAGGACTCTTCAGTTTTACCATTTTACAAATTTCGTTTGCCGGCTCTAAAAGATTTTGGTTTACAGAACCAATATAACCGGTTAACGACATTACCAACTCTTCACGAATCGGGTCAATTGGCGGGTTTGTTACCTGAGCAAACTGTTGACGGAAGTAGTTGAACAAACGTTGTGGTTTGTCAGAGAATATTGACAGGGCAACATCGTTACCCATGGAAGAAGTTGGTTCATAACCATCATTAGCCATTGGCAAAATCAAACGTTCTAAATCTTCTTTTGAATAACCAAATGCGTTAAGCAATGTTTGATAATTGTTCAACTCAGTTTTTACGGTGCGTCCGGATGAAATTTCGTCAAGACTTACACAATTCTTATTTAACCATTCCCGGTAAGGAAATGCTTTTGCCAAACCTTCTTTCAATTCATTATCATAGAATATCTGACCTAATTCGGTGTCAACCATAAGCATTTTACCTGGTTTCAAACGACCTTTGGCTTTGATATTATCTGGCTCAAATTCAATAGTTCCTGTTTCAGAGGCAATTACCATAGTATCGTCATGTGTTACCAAATAACGTGCAGGACGCAAACCGTTACGATCCAACATTCCACCTGCATAACGTCCATCGCTGAAAAGCAGACAGGCAGGACCGTCCCATGGCTCCATGAATGTACTGTGATATTCGTAGAATGCACGGAGATTATCTGAAATTGGATTCTTTTTGTTCCAGCTTTCGGGAACAAGCATTGCCATAGCATGTGGCAGACTTTTGCCCGACATGACGAGGAATTCAAGTGTATTGTCTAACGTAGCACTATCACTCATACCCGGCTGACAAATAGGATACAATTCCTGTAGGTTTCCAAGTTGATCTGATTTCAATACACTTTCGCGGCTTTCCATCCACTGACGATTACCTCGTATAGTGTTAATTTCACCATTATGACCTAACATACGGAATGGCTGTGCCAAATCCCATGTTGGGAAAGTGTTGGTACTAAAACGGCTGTGAACTAATGCAGTACCGCTGGTAAAGTTTTTATCGGATAAGTCGGGGAAGTATTCACGCAATTGCAGTGAAGTCAACATTCCCTTATAAATCATTTGTTTGGTAGAAAGACTTACAATGTAGAAGCTGCGATCTTTAGCAATTGCAGATTTATACATTGCATTTTCAATTTTTTTACGGAGAACGTATAACTTGAGTTCAAGCTCTTCCTGTGAATTACAACCGGTCACAAAAACTTGTTTAATGGCAGGTTCGTTAGACGCTGATATTTGACCCAAAATTTCACTATTAACCGGAACATCACGAGTAGCTAAAAGGTTAAGACCCTCTTTCTCAATATGTTCTTTGATTACGTTTATGCAAAGTTGTTGTTTTTTTGGATCTTTGGGAAGAAAAACAAGCCCTGTTCCGTATTTGCCTTTAGCCGGAACGGGGACACCCTGAAGTAATATAAACTCATGCGGAATTTGTACTAATATACCGGCTCCGTCACCGGTTTTGTTGTCAGCGCTTTCTGCTCCACGGTGTACCATGTTTTCCAGTACCTGAAGGCCCTGAGTAACAATATCATGGGTTTTCTCACCACGCAGATTAATTATAAGACCAACACCGCAAGCATCGTGCTCGTTCTGTATAGAGTACAGCGAACGCTGCTCATATTCATCTAACTGTAAAGGATTTGAACTCATAAATTATAGGTTTTGATACCGTCTCTTAACGAAACAAATTCGAGAGAAATAGTTTTTTTAATTTATTGTTTTATTGCGAAAAATAGTGGGAGCGCTTTTTTGACAAGTCTCCCACTATTTGTAAATAGAAATTATTTATCTTATAATGATAAACTTATCGAATGAAAAGTAATTCTCTGTACTTCGGCAAAGTCCACATTTCATCGTCAACAATTAACTCAAGTTTGTCTATATGGTAACGAATTACATCAAAATATGGCAAAACAGTATCGTGATAAGCATTAGCTTTTGAATCTTCATGGTCAATTACATTAGCCACTTTGCGTGCAACTACCAAATCTTCAACGCTTTTCTTGATAATGGAGATATGTTCTGAAATTTCTTCAATCAAAGCCATATCCATTGCACTTATTTTATCTGCTTTTGCTGCAGCAAATACAGCTTTTGTCTTATAAACATTATCCAAAAGTAATGACTGATAACGAGTTGCAACAGGAATGATGTGGTTGATTGCTAAATCGCCCAATACACGTGCTTCAATCTGAATTTTCTTAACATAAGTTTCCCATTTCACTTCGTTACGAGCATGTAATTCTTTTTCAGAAAGAACACCCAGTTTGCCGAATAGTTCTACACTGCTTGCACTTGTATACGCTTCAATGATTTTTGGAACACTTGTTTCACAATCCAAACCACGTTTTGCAGCTTCGGCTTTCCACTCTTCGCTGTAACCGTTTCCGTCGAAACGAATAGCTTTTGAAGCTTTAATATACGATTTGATTACTTCGAACATTGCTTTTTCCTTGCTTGCACCCGAAGCAATTTTTGCATCAACTTCAGCTTTAAATTCAAATAATTGAGCTGCAACTGCAGAATTCAAAGCAGCCATAGCCGAAGAACAGTTTGCCGAAGAACCAACTGCACGGAACTCAAAACGGTTTCCGGTGAATGCAAATGGAGAAGTACGGTTACGGTCAGTATTGTCAAGGAATACTTCAGGAATATGAGGAATTCCTAACTGAAGTTTCTTTTTGTCATCAAATATGATTGCTTCGTCGCTTGTACTGTTTTCCAATTTATTAAGAACGGCAGTCAACTGAGTTCCAAGGAATGCAGATACAATTGCGGGAGGAGCTTCATTAGCACCCAAACGGTGAGCATTCTGAGCAGTCATGATAGAAGCTTTCAACAATGCATTATGTTTGTAAACTGCCATCAATGCATTTACAAGGAAAGTTACAAACTGAAGATTTTCTTCAGGAGTTTTTCCCGGAGTGAACAAACCTACACCGGTATCAGTACCAAGTGACCAGTTATTGTGTTTTCCAGAACCGTTGATTCCTGCGAATGGTTTTTCGTGCAATAACAGTCGGAAACCATGACGACGGGCAACTTTTTTCATGATAGACATCATCAATAAGTTTTGATCAACTGCCAGATTACATTCTCCAAAGATAGGAGCAAGCTCGAACTGGTTAGGCGCAACCTCGTTGTGACGGGTTTTTGCAGGAATACCATATTTGTAAGCTTCAAATTCGATATCTTTCATATAAGCTGCAACACGTGTTGGGACTGATCCAAAATAGTGATCGTCCAATTGTTGGTTTTTAGCTGAATCGTGTCCCATTAATGTACGACCTGTCAATACTAAGTCAGGACGAGTTGCAAATAAACCTTCGTCAACTAAAAAGTATTCTTGTTCCCATCCTAAGAAAGCAACTACTTTTTTTACACTTGGGTCGAACATTTGACAAACTGCAACGGCTGCTTTATCAACTGCACCTAAAGCTTTCAATAATGGAGCTTTTAAGTCAAGTGATTCACCGGTATATGAAATAAAGATGGTAGGAATTACCAAAGCATCATCCATTACGAAAGCAGGAGATGATGGATCCCAAGCTGTATAACCACGAGCTTCGAATGTGCTGCGGATACCACCGTTAGGGAATGAAGAAGCATCTGGTTCTTGTTGTGCAAGAAGTTTTCCTGAAAAATCTTCAATAATTGTTTCGCCCGGAGCACCAGCATAATCGATGAAAGAATCATGTTTTTCAGCTGTACCATCAGTTAATGGTTGAAACCAGTGAGTGTAGTGAGTTGCACCTAATTCGGTTGCCCAAAGTTTCATACCTGCTGCTACCTGACTTGCAAGAGCAATATCAAGTGTTGCACCTTTGTCAATTACGTTTTTCAATGCTTTAATGGTATCTTTTGAAAGATATTTAACCATAGCGGCTTTATTAAAAACATATTTTCCATAATAATCAGAAGTGTACTTTGAAGGTGCTGATACTTCAACTGCTTTTTTCTTAAAAGCTTCTTCTACAGCATTAAATCTTAATGATGACATAA
>JBAXMR010000053.1:0-29514 GCA_037134195.1 Paludibacter sp.
TTTATGAAAGACAAATGTAAACATTTTTCTTTAGGTACAACACCCGATACTCATATAAATTTTTTATTGACTGATTGAATTTTGTGAAATGACTTTTTTAAAACCCGAAACCCGAAACATAAAACATGAAACAAATTCACTTTGTTGACCCTCTGATTATCAAATTTGTTTTGACTATTTTATTCGTAAATTGACCGTGAGTTATATCGTTGATTTTATCAAGTAATAATTTGGCAGCATGTTCACCCATTTCAAATCCATGCTGTTCAACTGTGCTAAGCATTGGATCACAGGCTTTTGCAAGTTCACCATCAGAAAATCCAAAGATGGATATGTCTTCAGGAACTCTCAATTTTGCCAGTTTAACTGCATAAAGAATTCCTGCTGCACAGTGGTCATTAATGGCAAAAAATCCATCTGGGCAGTTTGGACTGTCTAAAATTTCAGGGGTTATAATAATGGCTTCTTCACGTGTATCACAAACCCGAATCAGACCTTCATCTACAGGCACGCCATATTTGCGCAAGGCATCAAGATAACCATTTTTTCTATTTTTTGAAATTTCCAAATGAAGAGGAGAACTGTAAAATGCAATTCGTTTACAACCGGTTTGAATCAGATATTCCACAGCTGCAAAAGCACCGGCATAATCATCTACAACAACACGGTCGGTAGTTATTCCGATACAGATTCTATCGAAAAATACCAACGGAATGTCGCTGTCAATTATATCCTGAAAATGATCGTAATTGGTGGTGTGTTTGCAAAGTGAAGCTAAAACTCCCGAGACTCTTGTGGCAATCAACGCTTTACTGTCCCTCACTTCTTTGTCGTAGTTTTCACTCGATTGACATACGATTACGTTGAAATCTTCCCTGTTTGCCACCTGTTCAATTCCGGAAAGAATAGACGAAAAGAAATAATTATTAATTTCGGGTACTATTACCCCTATCGTATTGTTACGACTCATTCTGAGGCTTAAAGCCAGGGTATTAGGCTTGTAGTGATATTCTTTGGCATATTTGTTTACGCTGTCTTTTGTGTCCTGACTAATATCAGGGTGATTTTTGAGAGCCCTTGACACCGTAGAAGGTGAAATATTGAGTGCCCGGGCAATGTCTTTGATAGTAATCGGAGCTTTTCTCATGGATTAATTGTTTCCCGATAGATAAAAAACTTCTTAAGTGATTTAAGGTAAATATAAGAAAGTCAATGTTCAACAATAGATTCTTGTTCAATGAAAAAAGTAAAAATACAATCTATTTAAATAAACATAATGCAAAAGTAAAACAGATTATCCGAATAAAAAATTATTTTGTCTAAAATATAAAATATATAATGCAAACGTTTGCATAGGATTTTCGTTTTATAATTCCGATACACAGATTATAGATTATTATTATTACTCTATTTTTGCCTCGTTGAATTCATGGAGTATTAACAGTTTTCGTCGATTCTTAATCGTTGAAATGTGAATACAATTTGATAAACAATAAAACAATTCTTTAATCCTTAAAAAAAATCAATGCATGAAGTACAGTCACTTTAAGCTCAAACTACGCGCTGTTGTAGCCGTTTTTGTGATGTTTGTTTTTGGCATTTCAGCCAATGCACAACAAATATCAGTTTCTGGAGTCGTAAAAGATGCTGCCAATGGAGAACCTATTCTTGGCGCAAGTATTTTACAAAAAGGTACAAACAAAGGTATTATAACCAATTTGGATGGTGCATTTACCATTTCAGTTCCATCCAATGCAACACTGGTTGTAAAGTATCTCGGTTACCTTTCCGTAGAAGTTCCTGTTGCAGGAAAAAAATCAATCGTTGTTCAGTTAAAAGAAAATTCCGTTGCACTCGGTGAGGTAGTTGCTATTGGTTATGGTGTTGTTAAGAAAAACGATGCCACCGGTTCAATTACTGCTATCAAGCCTGACAAAATGAACAAAGGACTTACCACAAATGCTCAGGACATGATTACAGGTAAAATCGCCGGGGTGAATGTTGTTTCCGATGGGGGAGCTCCTGGTGGGAGTTCAAAAATCCGTATACGTGGAGGAGCTTCACTTAATGCTTCCAATGACCCATTAATTGTGGTTGATGGATTAGCACTCGACAATAAAGGTATTGGAGGTTCTCCAAATGGATTGGGTGGAATTAATCCGAATGATATTGAGAGCTTTACTGTATTAAAAGATGCTTCGGCTACTGCCATTTATGGTTCACGTGCATCTAACGGGGTAATTATTATCACCACTAAAAAAGGCGAAAAAGGTTCAAAACCTCGTGTGTCGTATGATGGTAATATGTCTGTTAGCACAATTAATAAAAAATATGATGTAATGAATGCATCACAATTCAGAACATTTGTTGATACTCTTTTCAAAGGAAAACCAAGCACTTTGTCAAAACTTGGAAGTGCTGATACCGATTGGCAAAGTTTAATTTATCAAAATGCAATTAGTCACGACCATAATATCAGCGTGATGGGAGGTTTAAAAAACATGCCATATAGAGCATCATTCGGCTACACCAATCAAGATGGAATTCTTAAAACCTCTAATTTTGAACGATATACTGGTTCTTTTAACTTAAGTCCTTCGTTGCTTGATGACCACCTGAAAATAAATATTAACGCAAAAGGTATGATTGCGAATAATAGGTATGTTGATGCCGGAGATGTTGTCGGTTCGGCAATGGGATTTGATCCAACACAAGCAGTAACTTCAACAGACGCAACTTATGTTAATAATTTTGGGGGGTATTATCAATGGCCATTTAACGATAATGGAAGAGTTGTTAAATATTCTTTAGCCGGTAATAATCCGGTTGCAACATTAAATCAACGTTTGGATAAAGCAAATTCAAAAGATTTTATTGGTAATATAGAGTTAGATTATAAATTACCTTCAATGCCCGATTTGCGATTGCATTTGAATTTAGGTTATGAAACCATGGAAGGAATGCAGACTTTATATGTCGATTCATTATCTGGGAGTGACACACACCACGGTCGCCAAAAATGGGAGAAAAAAACAAAATACAATGAGTTGTTAACTTTCTATGCGTTGTATGCAAAAGAAATTGAAAAACACAGATTTGATGTAATGGCAGGATATGAATGGCAGGAGTTTTATGACGACAAGTTTAACGAGGAACAAGGACTTGAAACAAATATTTCCAAACTATTACCCGATGGAACAACACATGTTGGAGGATACAATTTTATATATTACAAAGAAATAAATAAGTCAAGATTATTGTCCTTTTTTAGTAGGGCTAACTATTCATTCGATGGTAAATATTTAGCCACAGTCTCTCTTAGAGCAGATGGTTCGTCTCATTTTGCTAAAGATAAGCAATGGGGAATATTCCCTGCTGGGGCCGTAGCTTGGAAAATAAACGAAGAGGGTTTTTTAAAAGATGTTAATGAAGTGACTGATTTAAAACTTAAAATCGGATTTGGCTCAACCGGACAACAAGATTTAAACGGGAAAAATGATTATTATACTCCTGTATACCAAATAAGTGAAACAGGTGCAAGTTTACCTGATGGGAATAATGGAGCTTATACATATACTCGTACAAATCGCCCAAACCCATACAATCCGATTATAACTTGGGAAAAAACATTGACCTATAATGCTGGAATTGATTATGGTTTCTTCAAATCGCGTATAACAGGGTCGATTGATTATTATTATAGGATAACAACTGACTTGATTAACGAAGTAAATGCTCCTGCATTAATGAATTTCAACAATAAAGTGTATAGTAATATCGGTTCGTTAAATAATACTGGAATTGAATTTTCGATAAATGCAAAAGTTATTGAGCAGAAGGATTTGAAATGGGAAGTAGGATATAATATTACTCATAATGAAAATAAAATTACCGATTTGAATATTGTTGCAGGTAAAACTGCAATTGTAGCTGTTGGTGGTATTTCACCCGGGACTGGTAGTAATATTCAAGCTTATGCAGTTGGACAACCTGCGAACGTATTTTATGTTTACCAACAAGTTTATGATGCTAATAATAAACCTATTGAGGGTCAATTTGTTGACCGAAGCGGCCCAGATGGAGTGCCAGATGGAAAAATTAATGAAGCTGATATGTATTTCTACAAAAAGCCAACAGCAGACCTTACCATGGGATTATCATCAAAATTAATATTTAAAAACTTTGATTTAAGTTTTACATTACGTGCAAGTTTAGGAAATTATTTGTACAACGATGTAGCCGCTCGTTCTGCTCAAATAGGATCAGAAAATGTGTTTGTAAAAGAAGTTTTCTTTTCAAATAAACTGGTATCGTCATTGGAAACAAATTTTACAACAAATGCAAAAAATTATTTTTTCTCTGATTATTATGTTCAAGATGCTTCATTTGTTCGTTGTGATAATATCTCATTAGGATATAGTTTTAAAAAATTGAACAATGTTATTTCTTCAGGACGTATATTTGCAACGGTTCAAAACCCATTTGTAATAACAAAATATAAAGGGTTGGACCCTGAAGTATTTGATGGAATTGACCGCAATATATATCCCCGTCCTATGATTTCACTCATAGGAATTAGTTTGAATTTCTAATACATTAATAATAAAAAATAGTCAAATATGAAAAATAGAAATAAAAAAGTTTTATATCCTGCATTTGTAATTATGATGAGTTTGGGTATAAATTCCTGTCTAAACGATTTGAATATTGCACCTCTTAATCCGAATGTAACTCCCGTTTTCTCTCAAGATGAGGTGTTTGCAAAACTTTATACTTCATTAGCACTTACAGGTCAAAAAGGACCCGATGGAAATGGAGATGTGGCTGGCATCGACGAAGGAACATCGGCTTTTATCAGGTTAATTTGGAACTTAAACGAGCTAACTACCGATGAAGCAATGTGTTCGTGGGGTGACGTAGGTATACCTGAAATGAATAATAACAATTGGGGTGCTTCACACAGCGTTATTCAAGGTTTGTACGGAAGATTTACTACTGACATTGATTTTTGTAACCATTTTTTGGAAAAAACTCAGGGAATGACCGATACTAAAACATTGCGTCAGCGTGCTGAAGCGCGTTTTTTAAGGGCTTTGAATTATTTTTATCTGATGGATATGTTTGGAAATCCGCCTTTTTCTGAGGTAGTTTTAATAACTATACCTCCCAAACAAATAAGCAGACTTAATTTGTTCAATTACATAAATAAGGAACTTCGTGAATGTGAAGTTGATATGTATGCACCCAATGAAACTAAATCATATTATCGGGTAAATAAAGTGGCGAATTGGTTATTGCGTTCACGCATTTATTTGAATGCAGAAGTTTATACAGGAACAGCCAAATGGGATTCTGCTGCTATTTATGCACAAAAAGTAATTGATCCAACATCGGGATATTCTCTATGCCCAACCTATCGCCACTTATTTATGGCTGACAATGATGGTTCAAGCGTAAACAAAGCTCCTAACGAAATTATTTTTCCAATTCCTGCCGATGGTATACAAACTAAAAGTTGGGGCGGTTCTATGTTTTTGATTGCATCTACTCATTCAGCAGATATGCCAGGATGGGGATCTACCGATGGTTGGGCTGGAAATAGAGCACGTGCTACATTGGTTAAGAAGTTTTTTCCAGGAGCTCTTCCTATATTCAATGATGATAACGATTTGACAACTGCTTATCGTCCAGGAACATTAAAAGACTTTCGGGCATTATTCCTTAAAGGTGGCGGCGTAATTATTAAATCTAAGTTAAATCCTACCAAAGACAGTATAAATACTGTAGCACGAACAATGGGAATTATATCGAATACTTTTACTGAGGGTTATTCGGTAATTAAATTCTCCAATAAAAGAGCAGATGGAGGTAAAACTAGTGATACGCAATTTCCAGATATGGATGTTCCATTTATGCGTCAAGCCGAAGCATATCTTACTTATGCTGAAGCTGTAACCAGAGGTGGAGCAATACCATCTGGTGGTACAACCGCTATTGAGGCAATTAACGTTTTAAGAAGAAGAGCTGGAAAAACTGCTGATCTTACTGGTACTTTATCATTACAAAATATCATCGATGAGTGGGCGCGCGAGTTCTTTTTTGAAGGTCGCAGACGTATGGATTTGATTCGCTTTGGTCAATATGGCGGTACTGGAACAGGCTATACATGGGATTGGAAAAATGGAGTTGCTTTAGGTGCGGACTTTAGTGCAAACTACAATATCTTCCCGATACCTTATTCTGATATCAGTGCCAATCCAAATCTGACACAAAATCCTGGATATTAATTTCAACTATACATTATAAATAAGCTGATTAATAAACCAGCTTATTTATAATAGATTTGAGTAAATAAACAATGTACAGAGTTAGTGTTGTAGAAAAATTTGTGCAAAAAACGATCCAATATTTAAAAAGAAATGAGTAAAATGAGTAATAACTTGACACAAATACACTATATACAGTGAATAATCAGACTTTCACTGATATTATTTGGTTTATTAGTTAGTAAAATCTATTTTTGTACATTGTTTTAAGTGTAATTCAAATAGTAATAGTTTTCAAAAAAAAATATTGCAAACGATTGCACTAAATAATATAAATCTATTTACAAATAATATAACTTTTTACATGTAATAATGATTACTTTTGCATTGGTTAAAATTAGTCTCTATACTTAAATAAATAAATATTTATCAATTAAATTAAAAAAAACAAAGTTATGAAAACAAAATTTACTTTTTCTATGCTTCTGTTGGCATTGGCCACAGTTTTTCAGTTTGCATCGGCTGCTACAGCTGTTTTTAATGTGACTGTTCCTAATGATGGTGGTACGGATGGTCATCATCAAACGAATAGAGTTATGATGGCAGGTAATTTTAATAAATGGAATGCTGGTAGTGGTGCTATAGAATGTACCAAAGTGGATAATACACATTATACTGTTACTCTTGATGAATCTACTTTTGCTGACCAAAAAGTTACTCTTGCCACTATTCAATATAAATATTTAAGTGGTCCTGATGGTTCATGGGCTTATGTAATGAAAGGCGATGCTCCTAAATATGATGAATTAGGTAACAATTCGTATGCAGGAACATCACCACAAGTTGATGTTGTTCTTGCTTGGGCTTCAGTTTGGAAAGATGTAGTTCCTATCCCGGGTTATTTTACGATTGACATTTATACACCAAAAACAGTAACAGAATGTTACATGACCGGGAATTTTAACGGATGGTTATCACCTGGTACAGTTGCTAAAGTTGATTCAACTGATACTAAAATGAAATTAGATCCAGCTCAAAGCGATGCCAATGGTAATTATTTTACCATTAAAATTTATACCTCTAATGTGCATGCTTTAGCTTTCAAATTTTCATCTGGTCCTGGATGGAATAATTACAATCAGACACAAGGAAATCTTTCCTATAAAGATGTTTCACTTACCACAGTATTATTTGATGCAGTTGGTTTGCCTACTGCTAATCCTCCGGTAGCTCCTCAAATTACTTTTGGTAGAATTTACCCTGGAGCAGTTGGTCTTAAAACTATTACATTGACTGCAACTGTTCCTGCCAATACTTCTACAGCTTATGTAATCGGTTCGGTAAATTATGCTGCTAATGATACTATTGCGGGTTCAAAAAACAATGATGGTACATTTACATTTAGTGTTCCAAAAGTTGATATTTTCAATTACAATTATTACTACACAACTAACGCCTCCGGCATTGAAGTAAAAGCAGACAATTCAGCTGATACTGTTCGTGTCGCTGATGCTCAACTGAAAACTGCTTTTACAGATGTTGTTGCTGCTTGGAAAACTACAGGAGTTAAAACGATTGATGTTAGCCAATACAAAATATTTGCAAATAACAAATCAATTGTAGTTGAAGGAGTTAAATCAAGAGTTGAAGTTTTATCATTAGATGGACGTAGTATTCAATCAGAAAATCTAAATGGTAAATTCACTTCCAAAACACTTAATAAAGGAATGTATATCATACGTGTAGATGGTGCTACCCGTAAAGTGTTTGTAAACTAAAAAATATAGTTATTCAAAAAAATATATTTAATAAAAAAACAGTTGCAAGTTCTAACTTGCAACTGTTTTTTTTAGTGCGCCGAGCAGACTCACATGGGTTTAATAACTTGGAAAAATGCACCAAAAGGAACTATAAGAAAAACTGATGTGGGCATTGCCAAAAATTATCTGAACAAACAGGATATACTTACCAATGCTGGAAAAGTATCGGCCGAGATTGCAAAAACATTTGCCGAAAACGAGTATGAAACCAATATTCTCGTATGCTGTATATTTGTTTTTCAGGAGTTATGGAGAAACAACCGCAACAGGAAGAGTAAGTATAGTAAGGATTTTGATGTGAAAATATTGAATTTAAAAATGGAAAATAATCAGAATGCATTTATTTAATTTAAAACCAAAGACGAAAAAATATCGGTAGATGTTCGTTTTGAGGAAGAAACAGTTTGGCTAACGCAGGAACAAATGGCGGTGCTGTTTGGCAAAGCAAAATCTACCATAAATGAGCATATTCAGAACGTTTTTAATGAAGGAGAACTTAAGGAGGACTTGTCTGTAAAGAAATTCGGAATTTCCGAATTTCAGCAAAAGGCATCAAATTATTACAATCTTGATGTAATCATTTCGGTAGGTTACCGTGTGAAATCGCAACGAGGCACACAGTTTCGTATGAGGGCTACGCAACGCCTGAACGAATATATTCGCAAAGGTTTTACGATGGACGATGAACGCCTTAAAAACCTGGGAGGCGGTGGTTATTGGAAAGAATTGTTGCAGCTGATACGGGATATTCGTGCTTCTGAAAAAGTATTTTATCGTCAGGTACTCGATATTTATTCCAGCAGTATTGATTATGATCCAAAAGCGGAAGTTTCAGTTGAGTTTTTCAAAAAAGTACAAAACAAAATTCATTATGCGGTTCACGGACAAACAGCCGCTGAAGTTATTTTCAATCGTGCTGATGCAGAGAAAGAGTTTATGGGGTTGATGACCTTTCCGGGCAATCGTCACTACCTGAAAGATGTAGTAGTGGCTAAAAATTATTTAGACGAGCAGGAGCTTCGTTCGTTAGGTCAGATAGTATCCGGTTATTTAGACTTTGCCGAGCGACAAGCCGAACGCGAACAGGCAATTACCATGCAGGATTGGGCGAAGCATTTGGATAATATTCTTACAGTGAATGGTGAAAAGCTATTGCAGGGTGCAGGTTAAGTCAGCCATGAAGAAGCTATTGACAAGGCAACCACAGAATATAAAAAATATCAACAGAAAACATTAGGTGAAGTGGAAAAGAACTTTTTAGAAAGTTTGAAAACTATAGAACATAAAACAAGAAATAAATAATAAATCACAAAATTATAGTGAACAGATATTAAACTTTTCGGGTCAAAGGATGTAACCATATGTAACCTGATGCAAAGAGATGTAAAATGCACATTTATAGTTATTTGTGCAATTCACATCTCTTGTTTTGTGCAAAAACCCGCATTATCTTTGCATCGTCAACAAGAAGAAAAGGTCCTTGCTTCAGGAAACAAAGATTATAAAAAGATGACAATCAGCCAGAACCCTATGACCGGAAAAATGTCCGGCACGGTGGGTAACTTTGTTACTTCGTCATTGGGTTCTCAAAACATCGTACGGGCGAAAGCGTTTAGTCGCAAGGACGCTAAAACTGAAGCGCAGGTAAAACAGCGCGATGGTTTTAAAATGATAGGCGAATTGTACCCTGCGTTGGGTAGTATTCCTGAAGAGGGATTTATTCAACGCCCCGCTAACACTTCGGTATATACAGCTTTTATGGCTGCCAATATGCCCAAGGCTATTGACAAATCGGGAGAAACATCCGTGATTGATTACTCCAATCTTATCGTCGCTGACGGTTCGATATCCAACGTAATTGTATCGGAAGCTGTTCTCGATGAAACAGGAATTACCGTACGGTATATGCCTTGCTAAAAAATTATGTAAACTTCCCAACTGACGAGATAGTGGTGCTTGCACTGCTTGCTTCGGGAGAGTTGTGGGTGGAACGTCAACCAAGGGAAAGTGTGGATAATACGCCGATACTGATACCGGTAACGAATGTAACTGCAACTGATATTCTTGGAGTCTACGTATTTGCCAAACGGGCAGATGGTAGCAAGGTGTCAAAAACTGCGTATGTACCGATTAATAATTGACAATTTAATAGGTATAAAGAAGTGAGAATCTCTGTAGGTTGAAAGGTTTGCAGGGATTTTTTAAATTTCAGTTCACTTTGGTTTGCCCTGACTGCGTTGACAAAGCGGTTTTTCGATCTTTGAGATGTGAAATATTTTAAGCAACTCCGGAACAGGATTATATTTATAGGCAATTCAAAAAGAATTGAATATTTCGTTATATTTATTTCCATACACATGCAAATGAAACAATTCTCCCATCATTTGAAACAATAAGCCCGTCTGCTTACTAAACTAAAGACTAACTTTGAACCGTAAAAAATCACAATCTGAAATGAAAATTAAAACCCTCACACAATTGATCGTTCTTGCTTTAAGCGGAACTCTTTTTGCTCAAGCTGTTCCCGAAAAGAAAGACACTACTAATAATAAAATGCAGTGGTTCGAAGATGCCAAGCTTGGCATTTTCATTCATTATGGCATATATGCGGTAAAGGGAGTTGGCGAATCATGGTCGTTTCACAATAACCAGATTTCGGAAAAGGATTACTTTGACCAGCTAAAAGCGTTTACAGCAAAGAATTACAACCCTACAGAATGGGCAAAACTCTTCAAAGAAAGCGGTGCAAAATATGCCGTGCTGACCTCCAAACATCACGATGGGGTTGCGCTGTGGAATACCAAACTGAACGATTTAAGTGTGGTGAAGAAATCGCCGGCTGGTCGTGACTTGATAACACCTTACGCACAGGCATTGCGCAAAGAAGGACTAAAAGTGGGAATTTATTTTTCGCACCTCGACTGGTCGCATCCTGATTATGCAACGGTTTTTAATGACAAAGATTCTGTTCATCCTGCTAAATACAATCCGTATGATTATCCGCAATCGGGCGTGGAAGATACTGTTCGCTGGAAACGGTTTGTGGCGTTCCGCAATGCCCAGATGAAGGAAATTCAAAATATCGTGAATCCCGATTTGTGGTGGTTCGATGGCGACTGGACACGCTCTGCCAAGCAATGGAAAATGAAAGAACTTCGTGAGGAAATGCTCTCGTGGAATCCAAAAACTATTCTCAATAGTCGTATGATGGGTTATGGCGATTATGCAACTCCCGAACAGGGATTGCCAATTTACGGTCCAAACGGCCCGTGGGAATTGTGCATGACCATAAATAATTCGTGGGGTTATCAACCAAAAGACACGGTTCAAAAATCGGTAAATTACCTTATTCGCGTTTTTACCGATTGTATCAGCATGGGTGGAAATCTGTTGCTCGATGTCGGACCAATGGAAAATGGCACATTTACTAAACCTCAGATTGATAGATTAAAAGGACTCGGACGCTGGACAAACAAACATGCAGAAGCCATTTTCGGAACGACACGCGGTTTGCCTTTCGGACATTTTTATGGTCCCACCACCTTGTCGAAAGATAAAAAGACAGTTTATTGTTTTGTGCTCGATACACCCAAAGATGATATTGTAGTGAAGGGAATCAGAAATAAAATCAAACAAATCCGACTGATTGGTACTTCCGATATTCTGACTTACAAACGCAATGGTGGTGCGGGGTGGCTCAAAATTCCTGGTGTGTTACTTATCAATCTGCCAGCTTTGAAAATGGATCAGAACGTGAGTGTGATTGCCATTGATCTGGATTCACCGCTGGATTTATATCGTGGCAACGGAGCTGCAATAGAGAGTAATTAATAAATGACAATTAATAATTTGGATATGAAGAAATTAAATTTAACGATTCTAGTTTTAGCTTTATCAGGTGTTTTTTCGATTCGGATGCTGGCAGTTAAACCAAACAGTTTATTTACCGACAATGGAGTCTTTCAGCGTGGAGTAGAAGTTCCTGTTTGGGGAACAGGCGATACCGATGAAAAAGTTACAGTGGAATTCAATGGACAAAAAGCGGAAACTACCGTGAAAGACGGAAAATGGATGCTAAAACTGAAACCGATGAAAGAAAACAGCACGCCGCAGAATTTGGTCATTACCGGAAAAAACACGGTAACCATAAAAAATATTCTGATTGGTGAAGTGTGGTTGTGTAGTGGACAAAGCAACATGGCTTTTCCTTTGCGTGCTGTAAAAGCCCTCGGTAATTACCCGAAAATAAAGGAAGTTTTGCGCGATGCTCAAAATTATACGCTTATTCGTCAGTTTAGAGTACCGTTGATTAAAAATACGGATATTCCTTCCAAAGTGGACGATGCAAAAGGGAAATGGTTGGTGTGCGATAGTCTGACTTCCAGGGACTTTTCGGCGGTGGCTTATTTTATGGCAGTTGATTTATTCAAGAAATTAAATGTGCCAATCGGAATTGTCAATTCATCCTATGGTGGCACGGCCATTGAAAACTGGATAAGCAAAGAAACACTTGAAACGCTTCCTACAGAAAAAGCGGTCATCATGTCGAGATTTGATAAGGAAATGACTGATTTTCCACGTAAAATGGCTGATTATCAAAATAATTTGTCGTTACAGTTAGATAAGTTCAAAACTGATTCTACTCTGGCTGTACTTCAAAAAAAGGATCTTCCAAAGAAACCTTCGGCACCGATGAGTCCTGCCGAACGCGGTGGCCCAACCGGATTATGGAACACTATGGTTTATCCATTGATTCCTTATGCTTTTAAAGGTGTAGCCTGGTATCAGGGCGAAGCCAATGCAAGTCGTGGAATACAATATCGTGCTTTGTTACCTGCATTAATTCAAAACTGGCGTACCGAATGGAAAAACGAGTCGATGCCTTTTGTGATTGTGCAGATTCCGGGTTGGAAAAATCATTCTCCGGAATTAAAAGAAGCTCAGTTCCTGACAACTCAAAAAGTGCCGAATACCGCTTTAGCCGTGACTTATGATTGTGATGACACGCTGGATGTACACCCTTGTAACAAACAACCTGTAGGTGAGCGGATGGCACTCGCAGCCCGTGGCATTGCTTATGGCGAAAAAAATGAATATTCAGGTCCTGTTTATCAATCGATGAAAGTGGATGGAAATAATATCATTCTGACTTTTACACATACAGGAAGCGGATTAGTGACTAAGAATGGTGACTTGAAAGATTTTACTATTGCCGGAAGCGACAAGAAATTTGTACCTGCCAAAGCTGAAATTATGGGCAATAAGGTGGTGGTTACTGCTGAATCTGTTACGAATCCAGCGGCAGTTAGGGCGGGTTGGAGACTTTGCCCGCAAATGAATTTATATAATAAGGAAGGTCTGCCGGCATCGCCTTTCAGGACAGATGTAAATTAGTTTGTAGTTCACAGTTTACAGTTAATAATTTTATAAATCATTGTTCAACAATGAGATACTACAGAATAATTCTATTGTTTTTATTATCAGGAATTTGTGTTTTAAAAGCTCAAGTTCCTTACAAGCTTCGTTTTGCTGTTCAGCAATACGATTACAACTTGTATAATAAAATGACAAACAGAACAGTTGTGGATGCAGCTGAAAATAATCAGGAACTGAAGACTATAAACGCTGAATGGAGAATTTCAACAGAAAAAAAAGCAGTTTCAGTCGATGGCAATACGTTAGAATACACTGTAACGTTGAAACTGACAAAAGGATTTGAAAAATCGGCTGCTGTATTGGTTGAATTGGATTTTGAAAACTGGAGCAAAGAAAATTACGTTTTGCTTCCGGCCGCGGCATACAATGGTAACCGTTTTGAATCACGCCGCATTTCGTATTCTCCCAAACTGAACGATATACGCGATATTGGTAAAGATAAGCCCACTATTATAACCGATGTTCCACACTTGAATATCAATGACGGACCTTCACAAATTCAGGAACGGACTGGAAGTATGGCTTTGCCTTGTATTGGTTTTCAGTCAGTAAAATCTGAAAAAGGGGTTTTCATTACTACTGTTCAACAAAACTTGTATGGCGATTTTGGAATGAATATCGAAGAAACTGCCGACCGCCAACATGCTGTTATTTCGCTTTGCTCCCCGCTGGTGCGTGAACGTACCAAATATTTAATTTGCGATAATCAAGTAGCTTCCAGGGATGTTCCGACTGATTTTAAACAGGGTGATGAAGTGAAATTCACGTTTCGTGTGTACAACTTTGATGCTCCGAAAATTCAGTCAATTTTTGATAAATATATCTTGATTCGTAAGGATTTATGTCCAAAACCTG
Organism: Paludibacter sp.; assembly: GCA_037134195.1. Taxonomy (GTDB): domain Bacteria; phylum Bacteroidota; class Bacteroidia; order Bacteroidales; family Paludibacteraceae; genus Paludibacter. Next base: position 14,378 of record JBAXMR010000053.1, read on the forward strand.
AATTTATTCCTCAAATCCCATTTTCTGCATGTTACGACTTAATGGAGAGAAAATTTAACTCCTATAATTTTGTTCCGGAATGGGGCTATTATGCTATTGGTGGACGAAATATGTTTCTTCAGGACTGGCAAATTGGCTGGACAGGCGGTATGATAAGCACCTATCCGCTATTATTCTCTTCCAATGAAAAAACCCGCCAAAACGTGATCGCCAACTTCGACTGGTTATTCCCGAATGGCATTTCACCTTCCGGTTTTTTCTGGGATAGTGGAGAAAAAGGAAATAAATGGTACGGTGGCGACATTCGCAAACCTCAGGCAAAAAACTGGCATTTGATACGCAAAAGTGCTGATGCATTGTATTATATTATCAAGCAGTTTGATTTGATGAAATTGCAAAAGGTTGCTGTAAAGCCTAATTGGGAAAGCGGGACACGCGGTGTGGCGGATGCTTTTGTGAAATTATGGAAAAACAATCACCAATTCGGACAATTTGTGGATAGTCAAACCAGTGAAATTGCTGTGGGTGGCTCATCCAGTGGCGGTTTAGCTCCTGCTGCACTGGCTTTTGCCTCCCGATATTTCAACGATATAACATATCTCGATGTAGCTTGCGAATCGGCTCAAAAAATGTATGATGATTATGTGGCAAAAGGTATTAGTACCGGCGGTCCTGGCGATGCATTGCAAAACCCTGACAGCGAATCGCAATACGGTTTGCTTGAATCTTTTGCTGTTTTGTATGAAATAACCGGCGATAAAAAATGGCTGACTTATGGTTGCGAAGCAGCAGCGCAGTTTTCAACCTGGGTGATGTCGTACGATTACATTTTTCCATCGACTTGCCTTTTCGGACAAATGAATATGAAAACCAACGGTGTGGTGTTTGCCAATACGCAAAACAAACACGGATCGCCGGGAATTTGTACACATTCAGGTTTAGCTTTATTACGATTGTATCGTGCCACAGGGAACTCGTTGTATATCAGTTTGTTGAAAGATATTGCTCAAACCATTCCTCAATATATGTCGCGCTCCGACCGACCAATAAAAGGCATGCAGGATGGCTGGATGAATGAGCGGGTCAGCACCACCGATTGGTACGAAGGTATTGGCGAAATTTTCCCCGGTTCTACCTGGGCTGAAACTGATTTGTTGTTGACTATTACCGAATTACCGGGTATTTATGTCGATTTGGAAAAGAAAACTATTACTGCTTTTGACCAGCTTCAAAGTGAATTGATTTCGAGTAATGGGAAATCTGCTAAACTGAAAATTACAAATCCAACAAAAGCAGTGGCAAGCGTTTCTGTTCTTGCCGAGACAGCCAACGATAAACTGAAACCATGGACTGAAAATCGTTTTTATAACCGCAAAAGAATTGAATTAAAGCCCGGCGAAACAAAAATACTAAGTATTGACTCTGAAAAATAATCTGAATATGAAGTCTTTATATAAATTAATTGTACTGCAATTTATATTTGTAACCATACCGTCCGTGCAATATATTATTGCACAGAAACCTGAATTTATTATGGATATGGTACATCATAATCCGGGTGAAGCGTTGGCAAAATCAGCTTTTACTAATCCGGAATATGTGATGCAAAGCGGGTTTAATGTGCAGGTAATGAACGATTTTATTTTTCCTACAGCGGCTGTATCGTTTGATAGTTTCGACCCGACAATTTTTCCAAAAGGCAGTAAAGACCGTGAGTGGCTCGATGCTGCTACTCTCCAGATTCAGAACAATATAAAAGCAGCTCATGCAGCCGGAATCAAAGTATTTTACTTTACTGACATTGTGGTTTTACCTAAAAAACTGGTTGAAAAATACAAAGACCAACTTTCTGATTCCTGCGGTAAAATATCGTTTGAAAAGCCCTTGACCATTGAACTCCATAAAATAATGTTTGATGAATTATTCCGAAAATTTCCCGATTTGGATGGATTGGTTATACGTACCGGCGAAACTTATCTTAACAATGTTCCCTATCACACCGGTAATAATCCAATTTGTGACGGAGCACGTAGTCATATTAAACTTCTCAACCTTTTACGTGATGAGGTTTGCGTAAAGCATAATAAAACAGTGATTTACAGAACCTGGTCGATAGGTGGTTTTCACAATGATCCGGATTATTACCTTCAGGTTTCCGATAAAGTTGAACCGTATAATAAGCTGATATTTTCCATCAAACACGTTCAGGGAGATTATCAACGTACTTATCCGTTCAATCCTTGTCTGGGTATCGGAAAACACCGTCAGGTGGTGGAAGTGCAGTGCCAGCGCGAGTATGAAGGCAAAGGAGCTTATCCAAACTATGTGATGAACGGTGTAATCAATGGTTTCGAGGAATATGATGCCAAGGTTCATCCCAATTGTCTGAATGATATCAAAAATAATCCCAATTTTGCCGGAATTTATTCCTGGAGCAGAGGCGGTGGTTGGGTAGGACCTTTTATCAGTAATGAATTCTGGCCACGACTTAACGCCTACGTGCTGAGTGCCTGGGCAAATAATCCAACTCTTTCGGAAGAAGCAGCTTTTAGCCGTTTTATGGATGAGCAGGGAATAAAAATTTCGGAATCCCGCTCCGCTTTTCGTAAGCTTTGTCTGCTTTCGGCTAAAGCTGTTTTGCGGGGTCATATGTCGGCAAAACTTAAGCTGAAACCCGATTGGGCATTTTGGATGCGCGATCATTTTCTGGCCGGAATTGAAAAACCCGATCTCAAAGAAGAAAAACAATTTCCTTCCGAAGGTTTTCTATATGATGAATTCAGTGAGTTTTATAAAACAGGAACATTAAAAATAGCTGTTGCTGAAAAACAGGAGGCTGTTCAGCTTTGGGATTCGATAGTATCTTTGAGCAAACAAGTTAAGTCTGGTTATCCACAGGATGATAAATATATTCGCGTATCATCATTGTATGGCTTGTATTTGCACCGAATCATTGCTTCTGGCTGGCAGGTTATGGCATTGGGTTTTGAAGGAGATCAAACCGGCAGATACAACAAAGTGGCTATCCGAAAAGCTATTAATGAATATGATAAAGCCTGGACTGACTACGAAAATCTAAAAACAATAGAACCATCGTGTGCAACGCTATACAAACCCTATGCCTTTATTTTTATAGGGCCTGATTACTATGCCCAAAAAGGAATTGGATATTCCATAAATAAATATAGGAAGTTCTAATTTTGGTAAGGTTGAAATAAAAACAAAAAACCTTTCGATAAAAAATCGAAAGGTTTTTTAAATAACTGTCAACTGTCAATTTATAACTGCCAACTTTTTTTATTCCTGATTCAACGTTACACGTTTAAAAGCGATGCAGGTTAAATGTTTTTTTGCAAGCAGTTCTTTTACTGTTATTTTTCCAGCTTCTTCACCGCCTCCTTCGTACTTTTGTTCTAAAAGGGTATATTCTTTGAAGAATTTCGCCATACGTCCAGCGGCTATACTATTTACTTTCTGTTCAGGTAAAGTAGCCGATTTTTCAGCAGTGACTGTTTCTTTTATTTCACGTGCTTTTGCTGCTTCTTCTGGTGTGATCCAACCCTTAGCCATATTTGATTCAATGTGATCTTCGCTATCAACGTGTGCGGGGTTTATACCTGCTTTTTTCAATGCGACTTCAACTTCTTTTGAAACAAGTTCGATTTTGGTTTTTTCGATAGCCACTGCCAACTCGTTATCTTTTACCTTTTGAGGTACTGCGGATTCATCAATAGCCACAGGAGACATTGCGGCAATGTGCATTGCTAGACCGCGTATAGTCTCGTATTCTGCGTTTTCTTCAGCAAGGGCAACCAAAGTAGCTAATTTATTTCCCGGATGAATGTAAGCAGCAGTTGTACCACCCTGAACGAATTCATAATAGTCCAACTCCATTTTTTCACCGGTAATACCAATACGTTCAACGATTAAGTCTGAAATAGTTTTACAACCAATTTGTAAAGCACATAATTCTTCCTTCGTTGCAGGTTTTTGAGACATCGCAACATCAAGGAATGATTTTGTAAGAGCCACGAAATCAGCATTTTTTGCAACGAAATCAGTTTCACATTTCAATGCTAAAACTGCTGCAAATCCACCATTAGCTGCTGCTAATACGCATCCTTCAGAAGCTTCACGATCGCTGCGTTTTGCGGCTACTGCCTGTCCTTTTTTACGAATGATTTCAATTGCTTTTTCAAAATCGTTTTCAGCTTCGATAATTGCATTTTTACAATCCATCATACCTGCACCTGTCATTGTGCGTAATTTTGAAATTTCTGCCATTGTTACTGCCATAATATCTGTATTTAATTATTTTTATAAAATTTAATAATTGACCATTTGACAATTTACCATTTACTATTTGTTTGATTACGAAACTTCATCGCAACTACACAAAATAGTAAATGGTAAATGGTAAATGAAAAATCGTAAATGATTTTATTCTTCTTCTTTAATGAATTTCTTTGCAACGTTTAAGTTCAAAGCTTCTTCATCTTCTTTCTGAGTTCTTGGTCTTTTTGAAATTCTTGATTTCTTTTCTTTAGCAACAGGAATTTCAGAACTAGCTTCAGTATCAACTTTTTCAACTTTGCGTTCTTCAAGACCTTCCTGAATAGCTGCTACCATTGCAGTAAGAATCACGTCAACTGATTTTGTTGCATCATCGTTAGCAGGAATAATGAAATCGATTCCAATAGGATTTGAATTTGTATCAACAATACCGAAAACAGGAATACCCAAACGTTGAGCTTCCAAAACAGCAATGTGTTCTTTCATTACATCTACAATAAAAAGAGCTGAAGGCAAACGGGTCAAATCAGCGATAGAACCTAAATTCTTTTCCAGTTTTTCGCGTTGACGGGTAATTTGAAGTTTTTCGCGTTTTGAGATATTATCAAAAGTACCATCAGTTGCCATTTTATCAATAGTGGTCATTTTCTTAACTGCTTTACGGATTGTAGGGAAATTGGTTAACATACCACCAGCCCAACGTTCTGTAATATACGGCATTCCAACAGCTAATGCTTTTTCTGAAACAACATCCTTAGCTTGTTTTTTAGTTGCAACGAAAAGGATTTTACGTCCTGATTTTGCAATTTGTTTCAATGCTGATGCAGCTTCATCTATTTTCACTACTGTTTTATGCAAATCAATAATGTGAATATCGTTACGCTCCATGAAAATGTAAGGAGCCATAGCCGGATTCCATTTGCGTTTCAGGTGACCAAAGTGGCAACCTGCTTCTAATAATTCTTCGAAATTTGTTCTTGACATTTTTGTTGTTTTTAATTTTGTTTACTTTCTGTGTAAAATCAATTGCCGGGTAGCCATCCAATATACTATGAGTCCCGACAATTTAGATACTAAACCAAATCCATTTACTATTTAATCATTGACCATTTACTATTGGTGTTTAAGCCACTTGAAAAAATGGTAAATTGTAAATCGAAAAATGGTAAATAAAATTAGCGTTTTGAGAACTGAAATCTCTTGCGAGCTTTTGGTTGTCCCGGTTTTTTACGTTCCACTTCACGTGGGTCGCGGGTCATAAATCCTTCCGATTTCAATGCTGATTTATCTTCAGGGTTGATTTTTACCAATGCACGGGCAATTGCCAAACGTAAAGCACCTGCTTGTCCGTTGAAACCACCACCATCGAGATTAACTTTGATATCGTATTTTTCAACTACTCCTAATTTATTAAGAGGTTGTTTTACAACATACTGTAGAATTTGTGAAGGGAAATATACAGAAATATCACGTTTGTTAATTGTGATTTTTCCTGTTCCTTCGCTCACGAAAACACGAGCAACAGCCGCTTTTCTTCTTCCTAAGGCATTTATTACTTCCATACTGATTATTTAAGTGAGTTTAAATCGATTTGTTTTGGTTGTTGAGCTTGCATATTGTGTTCTGCACCTGCAAAAACATACAAATTACCCAATAATACTGCTCCTAAACGGTTTTTAGGCAACATACCTTTTACTACCTTTTTAATCAGTTTTTCAGGGCTTTTTTCCATCAATTTAGCAGGAGTAATTTCGCGTTGTCCACCCGGATAGCCTGTGTGGCTAAGGTAAATGCGGTCATTCCATTTATTACCTGTTAATTGAACTTTGTCTGCATTGATAATAATCACATTATCGCCACAATCAACGTGAGGAGTAAAACTTGGTTTGTATTTTCCGCGCAAAAGTTTTGCAACTTTCGTGCCCATACGTCCCAATACCAAATCGGTAGCATCCACAACTACCCATTCTTTCTGCGCTGTAGCTTTGTTGGCAGAAATGGTTTTATAACTTAACGTATCCACTTTATAAAAATGTTTTTTAATTAATAATTAAGTCGTTTTACAGGTTTCAATCTTATTTTGGAAGAGGCTAATCGGCACAAAATAGGATATTTACACTCAATAAATCGATCTTTTACATTGTGATAATAAACGGACTGCAAAAATACTCTTTTTCTTTGGATTACCAAACACCTTGAACATCTTTTTTTTAAACAGTAATTTTATCGTTTTTTATACCCTGTTTTTAACCTGAAAATTACTATGTTTGCAACATGAAAAAGTTAGAAATTGAATTCTATAAACAAGATGCAGTTACAGTTGCAGAAAAGTTGCTTGGCAAAATATTGGTTCGCAGCTGGAGTGATGGAACTGAAACCCGTTACAGAATTACAGAAACCGAAGCCTATCTGGGGGAAGAAGATAAAGCCTGTCATGCCAGCAAAGGCCGTACTCCCCGCACAGAAATTATGTATTCCGAAGGTGGAAAAGTCTATGTTTATCTTATTTATGGGATGTACTGGATGTTGAACTTTGTTACCGGACCGGAAACTCATCCTCAAGCCGTTTTAATTCGTAGCATTGACAATATAATTGGTTCAGGCAAAGTGGGTCGTGAACTCAAAATAGACAAAAGCTTTTATGGTGAGAATTTATTGAGTTCCTACAGAATCTGGATTGAAGATGCTCCTGAAGTACAAAATTTTGAAACTGCTCCCCGAATTGGTATTGATTACGCAGGCGAAGAATGGAGGGATAAGCCGTGGAGGTTTATATTGGAGTAGAAAACCTTACTTCTTTAATTCACGGGGTGATTCCAAGTCACCCCGTGAATAATGCATACTATTTTTCTTTCAACTTTGCAAAATACATGGCAAACGAGCGATACAAAAAGTGTGTCCATTTACCAAACGGAACAATGATAAGCGCCCATTGAACCAAAATGGTAAAGTGCAGGATATATAACCATTTGTTCATTTCCAAAATATTTAAGTCGATAAACAGGCGTGTCATAAAGGCGGTTAAGCCCATTAGAAATAGCCAGATGACAAAGAACCAATCCGAAGGTTGCGAATGTTTGTTCAATGCCTTTTTCTTTTTCATGCGGCTGTTTACAAAGTCCACCGTAACGATAAACACGATAGCACTTACCACGTATCCAAAGATATTGACAGCAAGGTATTGAGTCGAAAACCAATCCATAAACACGGTGGTAAACAGCAAAGACAAGTAGCCAATGACTAGTATAAAATGTTCGAACCAGCGGAAGCGGTTATCGTCGCAGTCCAATGCCCGCTTTTGGACGAACATGGTTACAAAAAACTCACCCATACTGCTTAGATACTTCTTGAACGACACTTTTGTTCCGGGTTTCACGATGGTGAAATACCACATGCGGATAATGTTCGGCACAAAAATCACGACCATAATCGTTGCAATGGCAATGGCTTCGAACAAATGACCAACGTGCATCATGTGCTCCAGATTGAAATCGGCCGAGAACGCAAACGCCAGCACACCAACAAATGTCAGCACAAAAGCGGCAATGCTCAACGGCAGCGATTTATACATCAGTCCCGAAAGGCCAGTCCAGTCATACTTGGAAGTCAACCAGCGACGAAGCGACATCATCAACTCGCCCGGCTCAGCCTGGCGTGGACATTCCGATGAACATTCGCCACAATAGTAGCATTCCCAGGGTTTCAACGAAGCTTTGATATCGTCTTCCAGCCCAAGGGTGGTATAGCGAATCATTTCGCGTGGAAACGAACTGTCGGCAGTCGAAAGCGAGCAGGTAGCCGTACAGTTTCCGCAATTGAAACAGGCGTTGAAGTCGCTCGACCCGTATTTTGATAATTCAGTTGCAAATTTTGGATTTACTCTTGACATATTTTTAGATTTTTAGAACTAAGAACAAAGAATAAAGACATTTTTCATCTTGATTCCCGGTTCTTTGCACTTTGTTCATTATACTTTAATCTTTGTTCTTTTATCTTTGCTCTTTTATCTTTGCTCTTTTGTCTATTTTCTCTTATAATAATAGTACGTTTCTTTCGCATCCATTCCGGCTGGGACAACCACACCGTAGCGGTTCATGGTCATCAGGTGGAAAGTGACCAGTTCGCCGGCAATTTTGGTGTTAGCCACAATTTCCGGAATGGTATTTTTCTCGTCGGTCATTCCGGCCAAAATTTCGCGCCAAACCTGTGGATACTCTTTCATACCCGACCCCCCAGCCCCCGAAGGGGGAGTAAGAACATCTTCGGTTTCGCCTGAACCTTTTTCTTTGATATCAAAATCCATCATAAAGCCGTCAATCATTGATTCAATTTCGTTATCGGTATATTGAGCAATTTCGATCGCATTTTCGGGGCAAACAGGAGCGCAAATTCCACAACCGGTACAAACCGCTTTGTTGACACCCGCCACATGTTTTTCGCCAAAAAGCACTTCTTTGATAGCCGTATAATCGCATACATCCGAGCATTTTCCGCACCAGGTACATTTATCGGCATCTACGCGAGCAATAATCGGATCAACGGAAACAGTTCCGCTTTTGAGCAAAGCCGTAATTTTAGATGCACCTGCCAATGACGACTGCACCGATTCGCTTACATTCTTTGGTCCCTGACAAGTTCCACCAATGTACACGCCTTTGATTACTGTTTCTACCGGTTTCAGTTTCGGGTGAATTTCGTTGAAGAATTTATCGCGACCAATCGGAATTTTAAACAATTCCGAAATAGTTGTTGCATCTTCACGAGCCACCATACCGGTAACCAACACCACCAAATCAGCTTCAATTTCCATTTCTTTTTTGGTTGTCAGGTAATCTTTCACCTTCACAATCGTTGATTTTCCATCAACCGATACGACAGGCATTTCTTTTTCCTCGTATTTGAAATACAAATCGCCCTGTTTTGACGACTCGGCATACATTAATTCCTGCTTGCCATAGGTGCGAATATCGCGGTACAGGTGGTAAGTCTGGATATCTTTGTACTTTTCTTTCAGTTGCAACGAGGTATGAATAGTTGACGTACAGCATTGGCGTGAGCAATATTTATTATCGCCTTTGGTCTGACGGCTTCCCACGCAATAGATAAATGCCAGACTTTTTATTTGTTTCCCGTTATAAACCAATTTAGAAGGATTCATTTCCATCAAACGGTTCAGTTCGGGCAAAGTCACCACATTTGAAATGGTTTTGTAGCCAAATTCACTTTCTTTGGGTTGATAATGGTCGTAACCGGTAGTTACCAGCACCGAACCTGCAATGAGCGAAAGTGTTTGTGCTTCTTCATTCAAATTAAGCGTTGACGCAAATTTGCCTGTAAAATCTGTTGCGTCTTTCAAGGCATCTGCCATCACGACCGGCACATCCGGCAATGCTTCGGGATAATTTTTATAAATAGCTTTACGCTCTACTAATCCCAGATTGAAATCGTCGTGAACGCTCACCGGGCATTCTTCCATGGCACGTTTCACAGCTTTTTTATCGGCATTCGGGTTGATATAACGTGGTTTTACCTTGATATCTACCGTGAAATTTCCCAAACTTCCCGATACTTTTTCTACTGTTGCTCCGGTAAAAATGCTAATGTTCGGAAATTTCTTCATTTCATTGTACAAATAAGCAACTACTTCTTTTCCACTCTGATTCGTTGGAAATAGCGTTTCCTTTTGTGCAATGCGTCCACCCACGAAAAAGTCTTTCTCAATGAGGAAAACCTCGTTGCCCGAGCGTGCCAAGTCGATAGCGGCTTTCATGCCCGAAACACCTGCTCCGATAACCAATACTGATTTTTTCACCGACAATTCAATGTTTTCCAACGATTCGGAGAAAGACACGCGATTAATACCGGCGCGGATAAGTCCTGCAGCTTTCACGGTTGCTTCGCGTGGATGGTCGCTGTGTGGCCACGAACATTGCTCGCGGATATTTACCTGCACATAGTTCGATGGATTCAAACCTGCACGTGCAGCCACATTTTTAAACGTATGTAAATGCAATTTTGGTGAGCAGGAGCAAACCACGATAGCATCCAGATTATTTGCTTGTATGTCAGCGACCATGTCCTTCTGGTTCGAGTCGGCACATGCAAACATCACATCTTTGGAAACAACCACGTTTTCCTCCTGATGGAACATTTTGCCCAACTCTTCCACATCTACATAATCGGAAATATTTCCGCCGCAATGACAAATATATACACCTATTCTTTGTTTCATTTTTTATTAGATTTTTAGAGCAAGGAACAAAGAATAAAGACTTTGTTCGGTGAAAATTATACACACGCTTAAGCCGTTTAGATTCTTTGCTCTTTGTTCTTTTTTTCTTTGCTCTATACTTAGTTCACCAAATTAAACTCCTTGGTCTTTATGTCTTTTATCTTTGTTCCTTGTTCTTTGTTCTTCGAAAGATATCCCGCCACTTCAGACGCAGCTGCACCCGCCGACAAAATAGAATCAGGAATATCTTTTGGACCTGAAGCGGCACCTGCCACATAAACGCCTTCTATACTTGTCAGTGAAGGACTTATCAATTCGTCGGTTTGTTTTACGAAGTTGAAAGCATCCAGCTCCAGTTTATCACTTTTGAACATATCTGGCACATCTTTATTTGGTACAACACCCACCGAAAGCACCACCACATCATGTTTGGCTTCTTTTACAATCCCTTTGGTAGTGTCTTCATAACGAAGTATCAGGTCGCCGCTTCCATTTTCATTTTCACGGATTTTGGCTACTTTCCCTTTTACAAAGTTCACGCCCATCGATTTTGCTTCCATAAAGAATTCTTCGTAACCTTTACCAAAGGCACGGATATCCATGTAATAAATCGTGATGTCGGCCATTGGTAATGCACCCATCAAAAGTTGCGCTTGTTTGATAGAATACATACAGCAAATCTGCGAGCAAATTGGGTTGTTTTCGCAATCAGCACCGCAACCGGAGTTCTCAATAGCCGAATCACGCGAACCTGTACAAAGTACATAAGCGATATTATCAGGTACTTTTCCATCGCCCGGACGAAGCACATTGTTGAACGGACGGGTTGGTGCAATCAGACGATCCATTTGCATGGAATCAATCACATTGGCATATTTGGTGTAACCGTAGTTTGGTTTTCCGCTTGGTGGGAAAAGCTTATATCCGGTTGTTACAATCACCGATTTTACGATTGTGTTAACAACCTGCGTTTTCTGACTAAAATCAATCGCATTCGATGGACAAGCAGCTACACATTGATGACATTCGCGGCAATTGCTGCAATCCAGACAACGCTCGGTGCTGGCTTTCAATTCGGCTTCGGTAAACGTTTGTTCCACTTCCTCCCAACTGGTTGCACGTTGTGCTAAAGGCATCATGGCATTTTGAATTTGTGGTGCCAGAGTATATGACTTGCTTAAAATCTTTGCTTTATCAACAGCAGGCAATTTATCGCCATCCTGAAAATCAAGCATATTCAGGCCACGCAAGTATTTATCCATGTAGAAAGCTGCTTTTTTACCTTGTCCGGCAGCTTCAATCAAAGTGGTAGCACCTGTAACGGTATCACCACCGGCAAAAATATAGTCTACGGAAGTTTGCAACGTCTTTTTATCGGCTACAATTGTTCCGTTTTTATTCAAATCAATTTGTCCGACAAAAGGGGAAGTGGAAGGTTTCAATCCAATAGCTTCAATCACATAATCCACATTTTCAATATATTCCGAGCCTTTCACAGCTTCAGGACTGCGGCGACCGCTTGCATCTTTTTCGCCCAATTGCATTTTTACCAATTGCACTTGTTTGATTTGACCGTTTTCGCCAATATATTTCACCGGATTGCGGAGAATCATAATTTCAACGCCTTCCTCTTCCGCTTCGTGAATTTCGGGAGCAAAACATGGCATTTCCTCACGGCTACGACGGTAAACGACAATCACTTTTTCAGCACCCAGGCGCAACGAAGTACGGGCAGCATCAATAGCGGTATTTCCACCACCAATCACCATCACACGTTTGCCTTTCAGGTCTTTTTTTTTGCCGATATTGGCTTCGCGAAGGAAATGAAGACAATCAACAACAGCTTTCAAATCAGAACCTTCCGTTTTTGAAGAAACTGCATCATGTGTTCCAACAGAAACAAACACCGCATCAAAACCCTGTTCTTTCAACGCTTTTAAATTGGTAATTTTCTGATTGCACTCAATTTTCACACCCAGAACTGTGATGTTTTTCAAATCGCGGTCTACCACACTTTTTGGAGCACGGTATTCCGGCAAAGCCAGACGTAACATTCCACCGGCTGCAGGTGCAGCTTCGAAAATAGTCACAGTATGACCTTTCAACGCCAAATGGTACGCAGCTGTAATTCCGGCAGGACCTGAACCGATAACGGCAATTTTCTTATCGGTTTTATTTTTTATTTCCACTTCGGGAGCTTCGGGGTATTTTTCGTAATACCAGTCGGCAAAAAAGCGTTTGGTTTTGCGTATATCCACCGCACCTTCCAGACTAGCACGGGTACAAGCATTCTGACAAGGAGCGTAACAAGCACGACCCAAACTTCCGGGGAAAGGAATATCTTCGAGATGAAGTTTCATGGCTTCTTCGTACTGACCGTTGCGTGCCAAGGTAATATATCCGTACGGTTTTACACCGCCCGGACATTCGTTGATACAAGGAGCAGAATGGTCCTGACGATCAATAGTTGCAATACGTGGATTAGCTAAGTTGAAAGGAATATATGCCACTTTACGTCCGGCCAGATTAGCATTGTAATCGTCGCTGCGCACTTCGGGACAAACTGCTTCGCACTCGGCACAACCGGTACAATCTTCGGCTATTATGTAGCGGGCTTTTTTGGAAATCTGCACATTAAAATCATCACCGTCTTTGGTAATTCCATCGATTTCACTATTCAGTGCCAGCGTAATATTCGGATGGCGAGCCGTTTCCGACATTTTGGGAGTGGTAATACATGCCGCACAGTCAAGCGTTGGGAAAACCTTACTCAACTGAATCATTTTACCGCCGATTGACAAAGCTTTGTCCACCAACAACACTTCGTGCCCCATATCAGCAAGGCTTAAAGCAGCTTCCTGACCTGCAATTCCGCCACCGATGACCAGTGCATCGTATTGACTCTCAGAAGCCCCCCTGCCCCCCTTAGGGGGTTCTTGGTTAGTTTCTTCTTGTATATATTTTTTATTATTCATGATATTCTGAAACTATTTACATAATATTCAATACTAATATTAAAGTCCCCTATGGGGGATTTAGGGGGCTTCCTCTAAGCTTGCAAGTATTTTCCCGTAGTTTTCCATGTGGCTTGCAAAAGGTTCGGCACAAACCGAACAAAGAGCTGCCATACGCACACGTCGGGGATTAATATTTTTTTCTTTCATCAATACCTGCGAAGTTTCCACAATGGTATTGGTATGTTCGGCACAACGCGAGCTATAGGAACATTCATGTCCGTCGGCAGCAATAAATACGCCGTCAAAACCATGTTCCAATGCGTGCAGAATCCATTTGGGCTTAATACCCGAAGAGCAGGGCAAACTGATAACATAAACGGAAGGAGCGTAATGAATTTTACGCAAACCGGCCTGATCAATCCCCGGGTCGGAGATTTTGTCGGTGGAGAAAACCAATATTTTGGGTGATGTTGACATAGTGGTAGAAGCCCCCTAAATCTCCCACTGGGGGACTTTTAGGTTAGCTCAATTAAAATTAATTGCTTTAAATTTATATCTCAATTTCATAGAATAAGTCTTTAAGTCCCCCAAGGGGGATTTAAGGGGCTTCTATTCTTTGATTAAAAACAGACGGCTGAAGCTATCTTCGTCGTAGAAACCAAGATATTCGTGACCCACTTTTTCGCACCAACGAGGGATATCGTTTTTAGTTCCTTCGTCAGCTGAAAGGATTTCCATAATTTCGCCTGATTCAAGTTCACCAATGGCTTTTTTAGCTGCCAAAAGTGGCCCCGGGCAAGCTGTTCCACGGGCGTCTACTGTCAAATTCGATGTTAGGTTTTTTAATTCTTCGGTTGTCATAATAATTGGTTATTTGTTGATTTGTATATTCGTTAATTGGTTTTCAAAAGTCTTTTATCTTGGTTCTTGGTTCTAAAATCTATATAAATAATTGCATTGCACTTTCCCCTGCATCGGCCACAAAAGTAGCAGCACCGGCGTAGCGCAAATGCGGGTAATCAATCATTTCTTCAGCTTTGAAGCCCATAAGTCCCATCGACATTTCGCAAATGGTAATTTCAACTCCCAGTTCACCGGCTTGTTTGAACATTTCGCCCAATGACATAACGTTTTGCTTTTTCATAAGCATTTTAATCATCATCGGCCCCATGCCGCCCATATTCATGTTTGATAATGACAGTTTGTCCTTTCCGGTAGGAAGCATAATTCCGAACATCTTAGAGATAAAATCTTTCCCTTTTGGATGTTTTTTCGGATCGCGAAGGGCAGAAAGAGACCAAAAGGAGAAAAATAGTTTTACTTGCGTATCCATAGCAGCAGCGGCTAATGAGATAACCATAGCGGCTAATACTTTGTCCAAATCGCCCGAAACTACGGCAATGGATAATTGATCTTTACGGTTTTTTTCCAGTTTTCCAACTTTTTTAGTCAATGCATCTACTTGTTTTTGAAGCATTTCGAGAGTAACTTCATTTGTGTTTTCCATATCTGTTTAATTTAGTGAGTTTTATTAAAGAAATTTTTCTGCAAATGTATTACAGAAAAAATTATTTATATATTTTTGTGCCGTGCGAGTACATACATTATTTTGTGATATGCATCACATTGTATATATTTGCACTTCAATCCTTCAA
>JBAXMR010000054.1:0-29402 GCA_037134195.1 Paludibacter sp.
ATCAGCGTTTTTCCGCGTTCTATTCTTACAAACAATCAAACTTATATAAACTCTATTGTGAAAAATTAAATTTGCAATTAATTAATGCCTCAGTTCAGTCGTTTGCATAGTCTGAAATTTATGTTGTAAAACATACATTCAGAACTAAAAAACTTCACACAGATTTCATACATTGCCAATCGTTTATTAAACAAAAAAATTATAGGTCTTTTTAGTATTAATCCTTTATATTTTAATATGATATGAAATGAGCATAGGGTTATTTCGGGAAAGAAATAACTGATGCGAATTCCATACGACATTTAAAAACAAAAAAAATAAGCGTATGAAAGTGTATCAATCAAATGAAATTAAAAACATTTCATTGCTGGGTAGTTCCGGCTCGGGGAAAACCACTCTTGTGGAAGCTATGCTTTTCGAGAGTGGAGTTATAAAACGCAGAGGCACAATTGCCGCTCAAAACACAGTTTCAGATTACTTTCCGGTGGAAAAAGACTACGGCTATTCCGTATTTTCAACTATTATCCAGACTGAATGGCTGGAGAAAAAACTTAATTTTATTGATTGCCCCGGTTCCGATGACTTTATCGGTGGCGTAGTTACCTCACTCAATGTTACCGATACGGCTCTTATCCTTATCAACACACAGTATGGCGTAGAAGTTGGCACTAACAATCACTTCCGCTATACCGAAAAATTCCACAAACCGGTTATTTTCGTTACCAACCAACTCGATCAGGAAAAAGCTGATTTCGACAAAACGCTGGAATCGCTGAAAGAAAATTTCGGCAGTAAAGTTGTTCAGATTCAATATCCTGTAAATGTAGGTCCACAGTTCAACGCTGTGGTGGATGTACTTAAAATGAAACTTTACCGCTGGAAACCTGAAGGCGGTGTTCCCGACGTGTTGGAAATTCCTGCTGATCAGATTAATAAAGCACAGGAACTTCACAATATCTTAGTTGAAGCAGCTGCCGAACATGATGAAGAACTGATGGAGAAATTCTTCGATCAAGGTTCGCTTACCGAAGAAGAAATGCGTATCGGCATCCGTAAAGGACTGATTCACCGCGACATGTTCCCTGTTTTCTGTGTTTGCGCCGGAAAAGATATGTGCGTTCGCCGGTTGATGGAATTTGTTGGAAACGTTTCTCCAAGCGTAAATCAAACCGAACAACCACAAACTGCTGATGGTAAAAAAATAGCACCTGATGCATGTGGTCCTACCAGTATTTATGTATTCAAAACCAGTGTTGAACCGCATATTGGTGAAGTATCCTACTTCAAGGTAATGAGTGGTAAGCTGAAAGAAGGCGACGATTTAGTGAATGTTGACCGCAGTTCGAAGGAACGTGTAAGTCAGATATTTTCAGTTGCCGGACAAATTCGCACCAAAGTGGACGAGATAGTGGCCGGTGATATTGGTGCAACAGTTAAACTCAAGGATACCCGCACAGGCAACACACTAAATGTAAAAGGTTGCGAGTATGATTTCAAAGAAATTAAATATCCGGAACCTAAATACCGTCGTGCCATTAAAGCTGTAAGTGAGGCTGATGAAGAAAAACTTAGTGAAGTACTGACTCGTATGCACGAAGAAGACCCTACCTGGGTGGTGGAACAATCTAAAGAGTTGAAACAAACCATTCTTTATGGTCAGGGAGAATTCCACCTCCGCACCTTGAAATGGCGTGTTGAGCACAACGATAAAATTCCAATTGAATATAAAGAGCCAAAAATTCCTTACCGCGAAACCATTACCAAGAATGCCCGTGCCGATTATCGTCACAAAAAACAATCGGGTGGTTCGGGTCAGTTTGGTGAAGTTCACATGATTATTGAGCCTTATTTTGATGGTATGCCTGCTCCGGAAATGTTCCGTTTTAATGGTCAGGAATTCAAAATCAGCAACCGCGATACACAGGTTATTGACCTGGATTGGGGCGGCAAATTAGTGCTTATCAACAGTATTGTGGGTGGTTCAATCGATGCTCGTTTTGTTCCGGCTATTCTGAAAGGAATCATGGATCGCATTGAGCAAGGTCCGCTTACAGGTTCGTATGCGCGAGATGTGCGTGTAATTGTGTACGATGGAAAAATGCACCCTGTTGATTCCAATGAAATTTCGTTCCGCCTTGCCGGACGACATGCATTCTCTGCTGCTTTTAAAGATGCCGGACCAAAATTGCTTGAGCCTGTTTACGATGTGGTTGTGCAGACACCATCCGACCGCTTAGGTGATATAATGAGTGATTTACAAGGCCGCCGTGCAATTATTATGGGCATGGAAAGTGAAAAAGGCTACGAAAAACTATCTGCCAAAATTCCGTTGAAAGAATTGGGTAGCTATTCCACCACACTAAGTTCGCTTACCGGAGGACGTGCCTCATTTAGTATGAAGTTTGCAAGCTACGAACTGGTACCTATGGATATTCAGGATAAATTGCTCAAAGAATACGAAGCTACGAAAAAAGAAGAAGAATAAAACACACGATTTTTTGCTTTTCAAAATCAGTAAAAGCAGTTATCCTAAAATGGGTAACTGCTTTTATAATTTAAACCATCACAATCTCTTTCTCACGCCCACATTGAAATTAATTCCCGATTGTGTCAATCCGCCATAATCGGCATAATTGCTGTTCAGGATATTATTCACATCCAGAAACACATCAAATGTTTTGTCAGCCCATAGGAAACGGGTGTCGAGCAGAGCGTAAGGTGAATATGATTTGATAATCGATGGACTTCCTAATACCGTATTGGCGTCATACGATCCTGCACGATCATAATATCCTATTTTCCACGAAGCGGATAATTTACTGAAAATGGAATGATTTACAGAAAGGGATATTTTATGTTTCAGATAGTCTAAAGCATACTTAGAATCCACTCCTTCAATCTTTTTGTCAAGACTTAGGTAAGAGTAACTGGCAGATATTTTTTTAAGGAAAGACTGATGAAAAATGTATTCACAAGTAATATCACCACCTAACGCATTCACTTTCGATAGGTTCATTGCCTCATATTTTGGGGAGGTTGAAGTGAGTTTTACCCAATCTATCACATTTTGCCCCATTCGGTAATACACATCAACGTTGAAATTCCAGTTGGTTTTGTTTGATTTAATTCCTATTTCGTAGGTTTCAGAAGTTTCAGGATTAAGAGTTGGATTGCCTTGCTGCACCGTATTCACAAAGAATAAATCAGTAAAAGTAGGCAAACGGGTAGCCGTATTTGCTGAGGCAAAGAGTTTGGTGTCATCGGAAATAAAGTAAGCAAGATCTAATCCACCATAAGTTGTGAATTTGAAGTCCTGACTGTAGCTGGTTGCTATTCCACCCGATAAATACCAGTTGTTTAGTTTTAACGAATGGTCTATCATGGCAGAACATACCAGTCTGTTATATGAATTTTTAAAAAAAATGTTGTTTTCAAAAGGTGCAGCCAAAGAATCGGGCGATGTCATTGGAGTACCTAAAGCTGTACTGAAAATATGCTCATTTCTCAGGCTTATGCCCAATGTTGTTTTTCCAATTTTTGAGACATAACTACCATTTAGTTTGCCGGTTATCACGTCGGTAAGATGGTATTTAAAACCAGCCGGACTGTTATGATCAAGTTCGTAACGGTCGTTATGATTTCTCCAGCTAATCTGTGCATTATACGCGAAATTTCCTTTTATCAGACTCCAGTCTAATGCGCTAAAAAATGTTTTTGTAGCTTCCCGTTGATTGGGAAATTTCAACGAATAAAAGCCGTTTTCTCCCATGTCTTTAGTTTGAGCGGATAATTGTAACTCAAATTTTCCGTAATCTCCGGTATTCAGTACTGATTGTACAAAGCCATTAAGGATATTGAAGTTCGTGTTAGCCATATATCCATCGCTGCTAAAATGGGAAGCTGATGCGAAAGAGTGTATTGAGTTTAAACTGAAATTGCTAGAAAGTCCTTGTCCCAAAGTCATAAAACTCCCTCCGGTTAGCTCTGCTTTTAGTGATTGTTTGTCCGATACTTCAGTTACGATATTTATTGCACCACTAAAAGCATTAGGACCTAACACACGTGCTGCAGAACCTTCCAGTATTTCTATACGACTGATATCCGAAATATTGACAGGAATATCCAGATTGAAGTGTCCGGTTTGAGGGTCAGTTATGTTTACCCCATTCAACAGAACAAGCACCTGATCGAAAGTTCCTCCACGAACCGAAATGTCCGCCTGAGTTGAGTTAGTTCCACGTTGACGAATGTCGATTCCTGCTACATAATCCAGTAGCTGGTCTATACTTTGAACAGCTGCGCTTTTTATTTCTGTTTTGTCAATTACGGTGAGGATACGCCCCATTTCGGAGTAAAGTTTCTTTTGGGCAGCAGTTACCTGCAATTCCGATAAATTGACTATCAGCGAATCATTTTCCTGAGCCGCTAAAGGATGTAAAACATAAAGTATAAATAACGAACAAAATAAAGCTATTTTTCTCATAATGAATAAAATAAAAAACGGTTGAAGCAGGAAACCCGCTTCAACCGTTTGGATGAATATTTAAATTTATAATTCTCGCAGCAACTTCATCTGTAGCAACAGATGTCAGGTTAATCGTTTCATTCAACTGAAATGCAAGCTCATTTTCCAGATCAACTGATTCATTATCAGCGCATTTTTTGGTTGATGAAATAAAAGAAAGTGTATTTACCTTTGTACTTTTCTGAACAGATTTATCTGCTATAGAAACAGCCAGACAACCAATGGTTACAACAGTTCCAAGACTGCAAAACACGGCATAATGCGCTCTGCTCCAGCGTCGGAAACGTATGATGTGTTGTTGTGTTTTGGTTTGCCTGAACATTTTTACTATTTTGATTTGAAGTTGCAAAAGTAGGTAAAAAATCGATTAAAGGAATTTTCGTTCAAAAAAAGTGCTGATTTTTTAGTCAGCACTTCAGTATATTGTCTTCGATCAGATTATTGACGAATGAAACTTTTACGGTTTAGTTTACCTGTCCATAAATCAGTAGTCGGGATTAATGTGGAGTTGCTGTTTGAATTCCGGCGTCCAGAGTTATATCTTCTTGCATTTTCGGGATTATTATTTACCATCCCTCCGATAAGGAATATTCGTTTGTTAATATCATCCACTATAACAGACTGATAAATATGTGGCTGATAATAATTTGAATAGCTAACAGTATCTTTATAAGTTTTTTGTGACTTAAATTCATTTCCTTTGGCAATTTGATTATAAACCGTATCCGGAATCTGCCAACTCAACCCTTCATCTTTAGATTCCCTATAATAACCTCTTACCAACTGACTCCCTTTTTTTACAGAACCGAAAAGAAGTAATTTATTATCATAAGATATTACGCTCGAACCTTCTGCTAAAGAGTCCAATGAATGATTTTCAGTACTGAAATCTACCCAATAAACACCATCTTCCGAACTCCAGCAATTTTTTAATGGAGTATTTGTATTTGTAGGAGAATAACCTCCCAAAACTAATACTTTTGATTTTCCGGTAACTGTAGAAATTGTTATAGCTGAAAAATCAGTTACTGGAAAATTGTCAGGAATTTTCCCAATCATTGTCCATACAACACCATTGGAAGTTGTTGCGAAATGATAAGTAGCATCTGCAACGGATTGAACTACAGCCCACAACTTATTATTCCAAACGCAAAGTAAGGAATTAAATGAAAAATCAGTAAAAGTACTTTTTGTCCAGTCATTTAGACCATTCGAAGAAGAGAAAACATTAAAACCATCATGCGAAACAAATAATTTTCCATTAAACTGTACCATGTCGTTTAACGGGGTATTCACTGGTAAGCCATTTAAAGAGTTCTCTTGAATCCATGTTTTTCCATCGGAAGAAGTAAAAAGATAAGCAGCTAATCCATCATTCATGTAATAATAGATTTTATTATTCAGAAAAATAGCTTTCTGATATTTAGCATTGACAGAATTTACCTTATCAGTAAGATTCGCCCAAACATATAATTCTGGATGAACCTTATGCACATTTATTTTTATTTTATATGGGTGATTGTGTATTCCGTCACTTGCATAATTATTAACCCATAATGCTGAATCCTTATTAGTCCACAATGCCTGTCGGAAATCTACAGTATCCTTGCCGGTTATATAAATTGAATCACTTCCTTTAGAGAATTTATATTTATAAATCGTACGATTTTTGGGAAAATGAAGCACAGCTTTTGCAGTACTTTTGAATGCAAATGTTGGATACAAACTGTCAATCCTCGTTCTGAAAGGCAAAGAATCTATATTTTCAATGGTTGTTCCACTTGCATCGAGAGCAAAAACTGCTGTTTTTGCCGAGTCATTACCCGCTAACGTCATTGAAACAAAACTTGCATCATTCGATCCAGCTGGAGTAGTGGTAGTTGTTGTATCTAAACACGAACTTAGTATTAGTAATACTGAGAAAACTGAAAATAATCGGAAGAAATTGAATTGCATAGCTACAAATTTATTTGAACTGACAAAGTTAAATTTATTTTGGTTTATCTGAACTGCTTGCAGTAAGATTTATTGTTTTTTATCATTAAAAACAACATTTTGGAGAAAAGGCAGGGCTAAATTAATCATTTAGTACAACAACTACTGGACAATGGTCGGAATGTATAGCATCCTGAAGGATTGCTGCCGATTTCAATTTAGTGCGAAGACTTTCAGTAACCCAATGATAATCAATACGCCATCCTGCATTTCTAAATCTTGCACCACCCCGGTAACTCCACCAACTGTATTGTTCGGCACGGTTATCGAAAACCCGGAACGAATCAACCATTCCTGCAGCTTCAAATTTATCGAGCCAGGCACGTTCCTCAGGTAAAAAACCGGAAACTCCATTCTGCCGCTCAGGATGATTAATGTCAATTGGTTTATGGCATATATTATAATCGCCGCAAATGATCAGGTTGGGACGTGTTTTACGAAGTTCTGCCACAAATGGAGCAAATGCTTCCAGAAAATCCATCTTAAAAGCCTGTCGCTCTTCGCCCGACGAACCGGAAGGAATGTAAACGCTTATAACCGAAATATCACCAAAATCGGCACGAATTACCCGACCCTCGTCATCGTAACGAGGATTGTTCATACCAATAACCACATTATCCGGCGTTCTTTTGGTTAGAATGGCAACACCACTATACCCCTTTTTTTGTGCCGAATGGAGGTATGAAGTGTAACCCAGTTCAGCAAAAATCATTGTATCAATTTGGTCGGGCTGGGCTTTAGTTTCTTGAAAACAAATAATATCGGGATTCTCTCCCAGCAACCATTCGGTAAAATTTTTGCTGAGTGCCGCCCTTATTCCATTTACATTATAGGATATAATTTTCATTGATTAGCTTTTTTTACTTTTTTGTATAATTCCGATGCGAAAACAAAATCATTCAACGCTTCATTATGAACATGAAAAATATCACTATTGTTTCCTTCCCAGGCTTTTTCCCCTTTTTCGATAAAAATAATATTTTCCCCTATTTCCATAACCGAGTTCATGTCGTGCGAATTGATAATTGTTGTAATTTCAAATTCATGCGTAATTTCATGAATCAGTTTATCAATAATCAGCGAAGTTCTTGGGTCGAGACCTGAATTTGGTTCATCGCAAAACAGGTATTTAGGTTGTAGAGCAATAGCACGGGCAATAGCAACACGTTTTTGCATTCCACCACTTATTTCGGACGGTGCAAGATGAAACGCTTTTTCTTCCAGATTTACCCGTCGTAAACAAAAAACAGCACGTTCTGTCATCTCTTGGGTTGATGTTGGTGAAAACATTTCGAGCGGATACATCACGTTTTCAAGTACACTCAGTGAATCGAAAAGTGCTGAACCCTGAAAAAGCATACCAACTTCGCGGCGTAGAATACGGATTTCACTCATACGCATGTCAGGAAGATTTCGTCCGTCGTACTCAATCTTACCGTTATCAATACGGTGCAATCCAATAATACTCTTCATCAACACCGTTTTTCCCGAGCCGCTCTGACCAATAATCATGTTTGTTTTTCCGGTCTCGAAAACGGCTGAAACATTTTTCAATACATGATTGCCATCGAACGATTTATCTACGTTTTTTACTTCTATCATTTTTAGTTCGTAAAGTCTGTAAAGTTTGAAAGTTGTTGAGTTGCTTACCGCTTACTATCAATTAGTTTAGCATAATCTTAGTAATGAGAATATTGAAAAATAGAATCAGAATACTTCCATTCACAACCGCATTGGTACTGGCTTTACCCACATCCAATGCACCTCCGTAAGCATAATAACCATAATAGGCAGCTACTGATGATATTATAAATGCAAAAATCATGGATTTAAAAATGGAATAATAAACGTAGAACGGTATAAAAGCATATTGAATTCCGACCAAATAATCGCCGGTAGTTAGTATATTAGTAAAAACTCCTACAAAATATCCGCCTCCAACACCCAATGCCATGCTGAAAATTACCAAAAAAGGCATCATTACCACAAATGCAATAATTTTTGGAAGAACCAAATAATTCGCTGAGTTTACACCCATAATTTCAAGTGCATCAATCTGTTCTGTAATTCGCATCGTACCAATTTCAGAAGCAATATTGGAACCTACTTTACCGGCCAGAATTAGACATAATATGGTGGAAGAAAATTCAAGCAACAAGGTATCACGAGTAACCAAACCGGTAGTATAAATCGGGAGTAACGGATTTGAGGTATTAAGCTTGGTTTGCATGGTCATTATAAACCCAATGAAAACTGATATTATAGCTACAATCGGCAATGACTGAAGTCCCAGTTTTTCAAGTTCCTTGGGAAATTGCCGAAAAAACATTTTCCAACGGTCAGGCCATACAAATACCCTTTTCATTAATAAAAAAAATCTGCCTGTTTCACTCAATAAACTCATATTCTGAAACCTTTTTGGATGTGTTTTTGAAATTTAGCTGCAAAGATACTCTTTTTTGGGGATAACTCAAATAAAGCTTCTTTGTCTGCGTTTGCCAAATAGCAGATATTCAAATAGTTAGTTTTATGGCTTACCCTTAAGTAACTTGATTTTCAGCATAATTATAAATTGTTCCGAAAAAGTAATGCTATTGCAACTAACATTCGTGTTGTTGCGAATGTTCTTCAAATTATATAATTAATGGATTCGGTAGGTGTAGGTGGAAAATGCCGATATTTTTCACAAACTCCAAACAAAGACAGGATTAATGCACGCAAATTTCAATTTCCCGAACATCCACAAAGATGTTTATCAAGCATATTTTTCAGATGATCCAAATCGATTGGTTTTGTCAGAAAATCATTCATACCGGCATTCATTGCTTTGTCTTTTTCTTCTTGCAATGCACCAGCTGTAAGGGCAATTATTGGTAGGCTTTTCGCTCTTTCAAGGTCAAGTAGTCTGATGTTTCGGGTTGCCTCCATGCCATCCATTTCGGGCATCTGAACATCCATCAGCACTAAATCCAGGTGTTTTTGCTTCACAATTTCTAAGGCTTCCCTTCCGTTTCTAGCCTCAATTATTTCAACATTGGGTAGAATATTTGTTACCAAAACTTTGATTAACAGCATATTCATTTCAACGTCTTCGGCAATCAGAATTACTTTTTTATCAGTAATTGTACCCGATTCTATGAATTCTTTACAATTCCCATCTGTATCTGAAATTTTATTTTCAACTTTTTCAGACCTGATTGAATCACTTACAAGTGCCAGTAAATCATCTGCTTTCACAGGTTTCATAAGTTTGTAGGTAATATCACCTTTTCTCAGAATATCGTTAATTTGATCTTCATCGGAAGCCTGATGCATAATTGCAATTTTCATACTTTCATTGGAAATCTGAAGCTTATTACGGATATGTGAAATAATTTCCAATCCCCCTAAATCCGGCATTGCAAAATTACAGATAAACAAATCGAATTTATCTGCCTGAAGTTCAAAAAGAGCATTCAGGGAACTTTCGCACAACGAATATTCAACACCCCATCTATCAAAATGTTCTGCAATATTTTTCAGATTATTGGAATTATTGTCAAGAACTAATACTTTTTTATGTTTGATTTCCAAACTATTAGCTATTACTTGTTGATTGAATTCGGTTTCGATGCTAAAATGAAAATTGCTGCCTTTACCCCATTCACTGTCAAATAACAGTGAACTATTCATTTTCTCAACCAATAAATTAGAAATAACTAATCCCAGACCCGTACCACCGAATTTGCGGGTTGTAGAACCATCGGCCTGAGAAAATGCCTTGAACAGCCTTTCTCTTTGCTCTTCAGTAATTCCAATTCCTGTATCGCGAACCGAGAAATGATATGTAATTTTATTATCATCCAGAATGTTGAATGTGACTTTTATCTCCACCTCACCCTTATCTGTAAACTTGATGGCATTACTCAACAAGTTTATCAGGATTTGTTTCAATCGAAGAGAATCCAGCTTAGCCTTTCGGGGTATGTCAGGTTGAATTGATAATAAAAGTTCCAGTCCTTTGTTAGTTGCTGAGTATTTAATTATATCAATTGTCTGATTAAGTACTTCAACAATATCGGTTTCAATAATATCCAAATCAAGCTTACCTGCTTCTATTTTAGAAAAATCAAGAATATCGTTTATTATTTCAAGAAGTGCTTTTCCTGCACTATTAACATTCTCGGTGTACTGTTTTTGCGATTTAGTCAAATCTGTTTTGAGCAACAATTCGGTAAAACCTAGAATTGAATTCATTGGAGTACGGATTTCATGACTCATGTGTGCCAGAAAATCGCTTTTTGCTCTGTTTGCCTGTTCAGCTTGCTGTTTGGCTTTTTCAATTGCCAGTGCTTTGTCTTCCAGTTCACGGTTTAGCGCAAGCACCCCTTTGTTTGTTTCTTCCAGTTCTTTATTAATTATCTCAATCTCTTCGTTACGTTCCTGCAGGTTTTTAAGCAGGAAAAGCAATTCATTATTCTGATTATTAATAGTTTCAACCAGACTGTTATCACCACGTTCGATGGTTTTGCTAAATGCAGTCTGAATTGACTCTAACGTTTTTTCGTTAATTGACACTGAAAATGGAGCGAGCCATTTGGCAATGGTAATTTCGGTTCCTTTGCCGGCTTGTGTTTGAATGTCAAAATCGTCCATCAGACGTTGCGAACCAATTAACCCGACTCCCATTCCTTTTTTTGATACAAATGACCCATTCCTGATTTGATCCAGTTGTTGAATCCCTTGTCCACGGTCTTTGAAAACGATGACCACGCCATCGCTGTTATCCCTTCTTTTGGCTACATAAAAATCTATTTGCCCGCCATTAGCATGCTCTATCATGTTTCTACTCAATTCAGAAACAGCTGTGCCAATGCGAATGCTGGATGTTTTATCGAACTTTATCTCCTGAGCTAGCAAGGAGCCCAAATTTCTGGCTCGTACCACATCCGACTCGAACTGAACCGGTATTGTACCTACTTTATGAAGCGTGGCTGATAATAAGAACGGTGGCATCATCGTTGAGTCGTGAATAATTATTGATCAAATAATCGGCTATTTTTTGGGGGTGTTCTTTCCAGTTTAGTTCATCAGTATTCCATCGGGTATTTATTCCGTCACTAAAAAGGCAAACTGAATCGCCGGCATTAAATGGAAATTCAAAAATCTGAGGAGTCCGGATATTGTGTCCCAAAATTCCACCAAATGAAATCAGACTCTTTTTCCCTGATGGAGAAAAAACAAATCCTTCGATGTTTCCAATACCCACAAAACTGAGTTTTGAAGTTTCTATATTTATGTAAACTAACCCGATAACTGCTCCACGTGTGCCACGCGCAGCCTGATGGGTGTAATTAATTAAATCAACAAGTGGAAGTTCGCTTTTTAGCAATATTTGTTCTTTGATAATATTGGAAGCCAAATGCGCATCTTTGCCATGACCAAGACCATCAATTATAGCTGCAATTGTTTTCAACGGACTTAGATTACAAATCACGTATGAATCACCATTCAGTGTTTCACCGGGTTTACACCGTGAAACTGCACCAGTTATCAAATTTCTGTTGGTTCCTTTCCAACGGTTTTCAGGAATCCATTTTACTATTCGAATACAATGTTTATAGCTGTTTAGTGATTTGATATCTATATCATTGAATGATTCACTCAGCTTTGGATTTACGTCAAAGATATCGGAAAACCGACGAATTGTTCCCAATCCTATACCCAATGTCTGTTTATTGGTGAATCCATCATGCATTGCCTTTTCCATATCGGGAATGCCATTCCCTCTATCGAAGCACCATATTTCGATAGCTTTCCGGTTCTCACTATCCTGCAATTGACAAACCATTATCCTACCTTTGCCTCCACCATGTTTCAGCACATTGGTAACAAGCTCCGAAACCAAAATGGCAACTTCACCGGTTTTTACATCATCAAACCCAAGTTGTCCGGCCAGACTGACAGATTTTCGTCTGCATACACCAACATCGGCTTCACTATCAATTTCCAGAACTAAAATTTGTTCACGGTTCATTTCCATTTCATCACCCTCACAGTAGTTCCTTTGTTCAGCTCTGAAGATATTTCAAATCTGTCAACCAGTCTTTTTGCTCCGGGTAATCCGTAACCCATTCCTCCGCCCGAAGTGTATCCATCTGTCATGGCTAATTCGAGATTCTCTATTCCCGGACCTTTATCAATACAGGTAATTATCAATGTGGGCTTTTCTTCAATTACACCTTTTTCAATGAGCACTTCACCTCCCGAAGCATACGAAAACATATTCCTGAAAAGCTCAGAAACAGCAGTAGTAATACGGGTTTGATCAACAATACCCATGCCTTCCTTTTTAGCAAATTCACGTACAATTTGACGTGCTTTCACTATGTCATATTCATTCAGAATAGGGCATTTTTCGAGCAATTCCCAACTTTTATCTGATACAATTTCCAGCATTGATTTTTAGATTATGCCTTGTTTAATCTTTTTTCCAGCATTTCCATGCCCAGCTCCATGTTTAGTGCAGTATCTACTCCCGGCATTTCGAGTCCGAGCTCCACAAGCGTGATGGCTACTGCAGGCTGCATACCTACAATCACAACAGCTGCATCCATGATAGCTGCCATCGATGCCATTCCTGACAGTACTCGTCCAATAAATGAATCAACCATCTCGAGTGTCGAAATGTCGATTAGCACACCTTTAGACCCGGTACGGTAAATTTCTTCCAGAATTTGCGTTTGCAACTGTAAAGCCAATCTGTCATGCATATCCACCTGAATGGAAACAATCAGGTAGTCACGAATTTTAATAATTGGTATTCTTTTTTCGTTGAAGTCCATAGCTATTATATTTAATTATCGTCCAGGTCAACGTAGTTGGTCTTCACTTTTCCATCCACAAGTTGTTCATTTTTCTTCATCGAATAAATCATAGCATCCTGAAGTGTAGCTTTTGTAAGTATCTGCGACAGATTTATTCCTAAATGAACAATAGTTTGTGCAATGGCAGGGCTTATACCGCTTACTATACATTCAGCACCAAGCAAGCGGGCAGCAGTAACGGTTTTCAGTAAGTGATTAGCTACCTGAGTATCCACTGTAGGAACACCTGTAATGTCGAGAATCGCAGTTGTACATCCGGTTGTAACAATTTTCTGCAACAGGTTTTCCATCATTATTTGAGTACGTTGGCTGTCTAAAGTTCCAATAACCGGAAGAATCAGAATATTGTCCCAAACTTTCGAAACCGGGCTCGACAATTCCATTAAATCTTCCTGCTGCTGAAGGATGGTTTTTTGTTGGTCTTGAATTTTATGAAGCTTTTCTTCCATTTCTTGTTTCATTTTCAGGCTCTTCTTCAATTCGTGAGTGAGGTCATCAATCAGCAAATTAATTGCCTGTTCTATACCGGTAAGATCGTCTTCAATGTCCGATTCAATTCTTAATTCAAGTTCACCTGCTGCAACCGACGACAGAACATCTTCAATATGTTCAATACGTGCTTTAGCGTTTTTAATTACTGTGTTTGCTTCCATAATTTATTTCCTTTTACTTTTTAACCATTCTATTGCTTCGTCAATACTTTTGAAGAAATCACCGTTTAATTTTACAATGCCGGTTTTAATTAGCACTTTTGCCATTATCCTGTTGTAAGCATTTCCACCTACAAAAGCTACTTCAGATAAATTTAACTTGCTCAATGCATCAGCAAGTGCTTCTCTTGTTTCGCGGTTTTCTACCACATAAACATCGCTAATCATTGACACTAATTGCCTGTATTTCTTGCCTTCCAATATAATTTTAAGATTGTCAGACAAGGGTTGAATATCAGTTAATCTTAAGTTCGCATTAGAACTAAGAACAACCACTTCATTTTGTTCGTCGTACTTTAATTCATGATCCATAATATTTTATTTTAAAATTGACAAATAGGGTTGGGTAGCAAGTTAATGACAATGCCTGATTTAGGAATAAACTACCGTTTACTTTTTAACCATTTTATTGCTTCATCATAATCTTTGAAAAAATCTCCATTGAGTTTCACAATGCCTGTTTTTAATAAAACTCTGGCTATCATTCTATTGGTGGCATTTCCTCCAACAAAAGCTACTTCAGTTATATTTAGCTTGGATAATTGTTCACTAGTTGCTTCCCGTGTTTCTCTATTTTCCACATTATGTCTTTCACTCATCACTACTAGCATTTGACGAACTTGCTTACCTTCGAGCATTTCTTTTACCCTCAAAAATAATGGATCTACATCTTTGTGAAGGAAGTGATATTTGAATGCAAGTACTACAATCTCATTTTTTTCATCATACTTTAATTCATGTTCCATAATGCTCAGAATTTAAATTACCAATATAGATTTCAGGGAGGATATATTTTTACATTGAGGCAAAGATACTGAAAAAAATATGACAAAATACAATGAGGTTCAAAAGATTTTCATTAGGCTGAAAAAATGATAATTTAGAGAGCAGAAAAAGAGTTTCTTTGTGATTTTTCAGTAAGATTTGTTGCTCTTCTTAAGCATTTTTTCAGCATCCAATTGTGCTTTTGATTTACTTTGAGTTACGATATACACACCAGCAAAAACCAGCACACCTGATAAGGCTTTTTCAATACCAAAAAAATCAATACCAATAGCCACAGCAACCATCGAAGCAACTACAGGTTGAACATAATTATACATACTCAGTGTAGTAGGCCGAAGTACTTTTTGTCCTATCGGAATAAGTAAGTAACCAATAAAAGTTGCAAAAAACACTACGTAAACGACACGCCAGTATGTACCGCTACTCAACATCGAAAAATCAGTTTGCGCAATAGATTTGTAGCAAAAAGGCAAACAGGATATTGTTCCAAACAGGAACATCCACTTCATTACTGTTATCGATGAATATCGTGTAATAAGATCCTTGAAAAGTGTCAGGTAGAGCGCAAATGAACCTACTGCACCAAATACAATCAAATTTCCCCAAAAATTACTGTGTCCGTTATGAATTATTGGACTGTGGAATACCAACAATAATGCACCGGATGCTCCAACTAAAACGCCGATGGATTTCATTATTGTAATAGGTTCTTTCAGAATAATAGCAGCGAGTATCATCGTGATGATGGGTAGCATAGTAACCACTATCGAAGCATCAATTGGTGAAGTTATTGAAAGACCAATAAAAAATGGTAACTGATTCAATGTCAGTGCAAAAAGGGATGCTATAAATAACAGAAAAATATCTTTTGCCGGAACGTGTTCCTTTTTAACAAACAAGGATGCTATCCAAAATAACAGTAATCCACCTCCTAATCTAAAAAAAGTCAGTGTATATGGACTTAAAATCTGAGGCATCAGCGTTCGAGAAATGGGTGCATTTAATCCAAAAATGATATTTGCCGAAAACATGGCAATATGACCGGTGAGTTTATTTTTCTCCATGAATGATTATTGAATTGACAAAGGTAGTAAATATCTCACTTACAGTAGACTATTAAACATATAAAACTGTTTCAATTCAATGTAAATGACTTTTTTTTGTATTTTTCAGTTTCTTGCTTTGTGAATTCAAAAAAAGGCCGTATATTTGCACCCGCTAAGCCAAAAAGGTACCATAGCTCAGTTGGTAGAGCAAAGGACTGAAAATCCTTGTGTCCCCGGTTCGATTCCTGGTGGTACCACAATTTAAAACGCTAATAACTTTATAATAAGGTTATTAGCGTTTTTGTTATTTCTACACCTGCACAACATTTGCGCAACATCTATTTATTGGCTGGAATAGCCAGCTAATATTTAACGGTTTTGTCTTCATATTTAAAATTTACAAATATGATTAATCTGTTTGGCGTTTTCAGATATACTTCACAACTTCCGGAAGTGGTTTTCTGATTTTCAATCCTTTCTTTTCAAAACCTTCTTTTGGATAACCTAATGGTGTAAGAGCAAAAACAACTTCATTTTCTGCAAGTTGAAGAACTGAACGAAGTGCCTGATAATCAAAATTTGCAATCCAGCACGTACCGACTCCCTGACTTTCGGCTGCCAGAATCAAATGATCCATGGCAATGGTCAGGTCAGTTTCAATGCTGTTATAACCATCGGCACGTTTCCATGTTTTTTCTTTATTCCCAACCACAATAAGCACATGCGGCGCATCAGCAAACCATGCCCGTGGATAAGTTTCACGTACTTCAGCCAGTTTTGCCAGCGACGATACCATTATAAACTGCCATGGTTGTAAATTTGCTGCCGACGGAGCTAATCGTCCTGCTTCGAGAATTTGCAAAAGTACATCCTTTGAAACTGGCTTTGAAGGGTCGTAACTGCGTATGCTTTCACGATGGCTGATTAATTGGAGGAGATTCATACTATATTTCTGATTATTTTAAACTGCAAATATAATTCATGTTTTGTACAAATTCAAAACTCAATTGATTTTCTTAGAAACGATTCTAATATTCTTTTTGCATTTTCATTCAAAAAAGCTACTTTTGCTCTGTTTATAAAAAGAGAACAAGATGAACAAATTTTTAATCAAATCTACGCTTATGGCAATAGCCGTTGCAGCCGCTTCGTGCAGCCCGAAAGAGGACAGCACCGTAATAGGCAAACAGAATCCGAAAATTGAAAACGGACGCATGACACCCGAAGTATTATGGTCGTTTGGAAGGGTGGCCGGCACGCAGGTTTCGCCCGATGGAACAAAAGTGCTATACAGTGTTTCGTACTACAGCATCCCCGAAAACAAAGGAAATTCAGAGATTTTTGTAATGAAAGCAGACGGATCGGACAAAAAACAAATCACCAAAACAGCCACGCGCGAAGCTGCTGCCAAATGGATGAAAGATGGCGAACACATTGCTTTCTTATCTTCAGAAACCGGCACAATGCAACTTTGGATTATGAAAGCTGATGGCACAGACCGCAAACAAATTTCAAATCGTGATGGAGGCATAAATGACTTCTCATTTTCAGCGGACGAAACAAAATTATTGTTCGTAACAGACATAAAATCCGGTGAACGAACTGTTGACAAATATCCTGACCTACCCAAAGCCAGTGGTATTATTGTGAAAGATCTGATGTACAAACATTGGGACGAATGGGTGGAAACTGTTCCACATCCATTTGTGGCTGATTTTAAAGGCGAGAAAATTGAAAACGAAAAAGATATTCTGAAAGGAGAACCTTACGAAAGTCCAATGAAACCCTGGGGCGGTATTGAGCAACTGGCATGGAGTCCTGACGGAAAAACAATAGCCTACACCTGCCGCAAGAAAACAGGTAAGGAATATGCTCTTTCAACTAATTCGGATATATATTTTTATAATTTAGAGACCGGAAAAACAGAAAATAAAACCGAAGGCATGATGGGTTACGACAAAAATCCAACTTTTTCGCCCGATGGCAAATGGTTGGCATGGGAAAGCATGGAGCGTGATGGGTATGAAGCGGACAAAAACCGTTTATTTATTATGAATCTTCAAACTGGTGAGAAAACAGATTTATCAGTCAATTTTGATCAGAATGCGGAAGCACTCAGCTGGTCTGCCGACAGCAAATCAATTTATTTTATAAGCTGCTGGCATGCTGTAACTGAGATTTACCGCGCCGACATAGCCGAAAAGAAAATCACTCAAATCACCAAAGGTGTTCACGATTATAGCTTTGTAGCTCAAGCAAAAGACAAGTTGATTGGCGTATATCATTCGATGAGCAAACCGGACGAAATCTACAGCATTGACCCGAAAACGGGAACTGAAACTGAACTTTCATTTGAAAACAAAGATATGCTTGCCAAACTGGAAATGGGTAAAGTGGAAGAACGCTGGGTTGAAACCACCGATCACAAACAAATGCTGACTTGGGTGATTTATCCGCCTAAGTTCGACAAAACCAAGAAATACCCCACCCTGCTATTCTGTGAAGGTGGTCCGCAATCCACTGTCAGTCAATTTTGGTCGTATCGCTGGAATTTCCAGCTGATGGCTGCCAACGATTATATTATTGTTGCACCAAACCGTCGTGGACTTCCCGGCTTTGGCAAAGAATGGCTGGAGCAAATCAGTGGCGATTACGGCGGTCAAAATATGCTCGATTATTTCTCAGCTATCGACGCTTTGGCCAAAGAAACGTATGTAAACAAAGACAAAATGGGTTGTGTGGGTGCAAGTTACGGCGGATTTTCGGTGTACTGGCTTGCCGGTCATCACCAAAAACGCTTCAAAGCATTCCTTGCTCACGATGGGATGTTCAACCTGCCTCAGCAATACCTGGAAACCGAAGAAATGTGGTTTGTAAACTGGGATTTGGGTGGACCGTACTGGGATAAAGCCAATGCTATAGCTCAGAAATCGTATGCCAATTCACCACACTTATTCGTAGATAAATGGGATACACCGATTTTGGTTATTCACGGAGAAAAAGATTATCGCATTCTGGCTTCGCAAGGCATGGCGGCATTCAATGCAGCAGTACTGCGAGGTGTGCCTGCGGAAATGTTGATTTTCCCTGACGAAAATCACTGGGTACTGAAACCTCAAAACGGAATTTTGTGGCAACGCACCTTTTATGAATGGTTGGATAAATGGCTGAAACCCCCAACCCCAAAAGGGGAGAAATAAGTTGATTAGTTGAATGGTTAATTGGCAGTATGAAACGCAAAGATTGAATTAATTTTCAATTCTTTGCGTTTCTTTTTATTTCATGCTTTACTCTGCTATAAAATTCATAATTTTGCATTTTGAGTTAAATCTCAATTTTCTTTTTCAACCAATGCAACGAAACTGATGAACATTTGAAAATAGATTGATTGATAAATATATAACCAAAAACGACCGCTTCGAGATTTGAAGCGGTCGTTGTATATATTATCGACGGGGTGGCTCCAAGCCACCCCGTCGGTAGAAATTAAGACTATGATGAATTAAAGTTTACTTAATTAATAGTCCATTCTTTTTTCTATCCTGATACATTGCTTCCCTAGGGAGTATTTGTCGGTACAAAATATCCTTTGCCTTTTTCATTTGATCGCTAACTTTGATTCCGGTAATTATTGTCTGCTTATTCATAAAGTGGATTTATATTTTGGTGTCGTTTGGTTAAACAAATATAAAAAAATAAGGGAAAAAATCTGGAGGTATATTCTCTCTACTAAGGGTTAAGAATCAAAATAAATAGGGTATTTAAACCCTTAGTAGCTTAATTCAACAAGAAAAAGACCCTTATTATCTCCCTTTGGTCGCTGACCGTTGGTTCTTGGCAAGCCGAACGGCAAATCCCAACGACCAGTACAACGCTTTACACAATTTAATCAGGTTTGAATATATCCGCTGAGACAGAGGTTTACTAAATCAGTTTTTGAACCTTTCATTCTTCTCTGAATTTACAATATCCGTATTCCATCGCGTTTAAT
Source organism: Paludibacter sp. (assembly GCA_037134195.1). GTDB lineage: Bacteria > Bacteroidota > Bacteroidia > Bacteroidales > Paludibacteraceae > Paludibacter. The sequence continues at coordinate 19,920 of JBAXMR010000054.1, forward strand.
ATTCTCGAACAAAGCAGTGTGCAAATATTTCTTTTTCCATTCATTTCTGGCATATATCAGCGGTGAAAGAACTTCGCCGGTTTCTAATTCCAACTCATAAAACGCATCCATAAAACCGGTTTCATCATTAAAAGTTACTTTGTTTTTATTCATCAAAATCAGCACATCCCAATCCGAACTTTTTCCGGCATTTCCTCTGGCTCTCGAACCGTACAAAAACACTTGCGACTGTGGGGCGGTTTTATTTACCACACTCACAATACGATCTATTATCTGGTCTTTTGGGCTCATATTATACTTGTATAGTTTATTTAGCAACAAAAATAGTTGATATTGTTGATATATCAAGTTTGAAATTGTAAATCTTTATTAGATTAAAAAAAGTTACGATTATTTTTCTTAGAAAATTGCTGCTTTCGAAGCCATTGGCGTTCCGGTAGCACGACTTTCAATTGAAATTCCTATGCTGATAAAGAAAGCATTGAAAATTGATTAAATCTACTAATAAAGCAAAAACGACCGCTTCGAAACTAGAAGCGGTCGTTTTTGGTTGGTAGTCTTTATTTTGACACAATTGGTTTACAAACTCACTCCGATCCTTACTCCCGCGCTTATCAATGAAACTGATGAACTTAGCGAAGTCAGCGAATTATAATTTCCGGGATAATCAATTAAAAGTTTACTTTCCGGTTTTAATACAGAACTCAATCCATACGAACCGTAAACTCCTATATTTAATCCTATCTTACCCATTCGTATGGTTATTATAAGTGTTTTTTGTCTGTTTCTTTAGAACAAATTTTTCTATTCCTCCTGTTAAATACACATAATTCCACCACCAAGCAGATAGTTGTTTGAATATTATAGTTTTCCTATGGTTGTATGTTTTATAATGTTTCAGGATGCCTAAATATGAGTTCATTGAACATACAAAAGTAGCTTGTTCATCTTCATTTGGTTTGTGATTACTAACTACTCTATTTTGCATTTGTATAGCATTATAAAAATTACCTTTAGTTTGGTTGGCAATATAAACTCTATGAGGTTTTATAACTGTCCCCAAAAATTTGAATCCTTTGGAGAAATGTTGAAAATATATCTTGTCAGGATGCATTATTAAATTAGATTTTTCTACTAAATATTTTTTTATAGAGCAAATACAGTCATTAAGATAGTATTTATCAGGATGAATTAAAACAAAATCATCAACATAACGACCGTAATATTTTATATTCAATTCGCGTTTTATCCAGTAATCAAAATCGTTCAAATAGATATTGCCAAATAGTTGCGATGTTAGGTTTCCGATGGGTAATCCACAATCTGGCTTGGCATAAAAAAGACTTTTTGTTTTTGGTAAATCTTTCCAGTCCGACTTTTTACCTTTAACTATACAGTTCTGTTTGGGGTCATTAAATATAGTTTGTTCAATCAGGTATAAAACAAGTTGCAAATCAAAATCAATCAAATGCGGTTTCCTTTTCAACTCATCTTTTATTTTTTTAAAAAGTAGTGTTTTATTTATCGACATAAAATACCCTTTAATATCAAGTTTCAGCACATAACAGCTTTTACTGTAATTCTGTGAGCATGAACGTATAAAATGATCCATTCTTTTTATGCCGTAATGTGTACCCTTGCCTTTCCGACAGCTATAACAGTCAGGTATAAACGTTGTTTCAAAAATCGGGGAGATATAATTATAAATGAAGTGATGAATAACCCTGTCTCTGAAATAGGCTGCAAAAATTTCTCTTTTAACCGGTTTCTCCACTATAAAACAAATGCTTGGTTTTGGCTTGTAGTTTCTACTTACAATTTCTTCGCACAACTCAAAGAGGTTCGACTCTAAGTGCTTCTCAAATATTAAGGCGTTTAATGTGTTACGTTTGTTTTTGCGAGCATCGAAATAAGCTTGAAAAAGATCGAGTGTGATTTTTTCGTTCGATATTTCAGTAAAAAGATTTTTTTGCTCCATCCGCTTTTAACTAAAAACCCCATGCACTATTTTTATAACTGCATGGGGCTGTTTCCTTTAAATCCCTGACACACCGCACACTGAAGCCGTTGTACTTATTGTTGTTGTTCCGGTTCAGATTGCCGTTGTTGTAGTTCAAGTTCCTGTTCCAGGCGTTGTTGGTATTGTTCTCGGTAGAACTCCACCAGTTACCGTTGTTGCCCGCATTGTTCAAGCCATTGTTGTTACGGTTGCCACCCGGCAAGGCTGTTTGAAGTAACCACTTGATTTGTCGCATTGGAATTCTCCACCCTTACGATCTTTTATAGCTAAAGCCAACCCTGCTACTCTTAGCTACTCGGAGTGCGACTTCAAGTCGCGCCCCGAGTATGAAGGTATTTACGGCATTAGCGGGTTACCGGATTAAAATTGCTCGCTTATGTGTACCATAGCACACACAATTCCGGTGGGGAAACATTATTTGATTGACTTTTGCCAACCCGTAAGTTGTTTCGATACATTTTCGACACTTTGATTTACTTTTACAAATTTTTCCAAACTTATTTGATGCATATCTTTCATCAACCGGATCATTAGGCGGATTACTTCTATTTGCTCCCGTGCCCGTTGTAGAACCACGGTTTTGTCATATTGTGTATTAGCCCGATAGATAAGCATAAGCAGTTCAATTGTTTGAGATTTTAAACTTTCACCAACCGTATATTTGAATTCTCTTTTAAAATCACGGGTAAACTGAAAAATTGCCAACAACAAATCGTAGGTGGCTTTATACACAGGCAATTCATCATACATTCCCATTTTTAATCTGCTGTTTTAAATTATAAACAAACATCATTGCATCCATAGGAGTAGCATTCTCTAAGGGAAAATTCACAATCTGATTTTGAATGTCATTTGGTTGTTGACCATAGGTTTGTTTGGGACAAGCGGCTTCCAAGCCGCTTGAAGGACAATAATCAAGTGGCTTGGAAGCCGCTTGTCCCCCATTTACCACATGTACATTAGTTTTAATCCAAGCCTCATAATTCTCATTACCCATGGTTTCGCATGATAAGGTTATCATTTTTTCTGCGTCTGCTATTGATGCTTCTGTCAGTTGCCAACCTTTATCAAAGGCTAAATTCTTCATCGTTTCAAACGAAGCACAAGGAAAACCGATGTAAAAAATTTCTTGTTGCACTGTTTTTACATATTTGCGGCTTATTTTAAATGGTTTTATATACTCCAGCACCCGCATTGCCGACCGGTTATATGCCCGATAAAATATACCCTCTTTAAGAAGATGAATCCATTTTGTATTTTCTTTTTCCAGCAATATTATTTCTTTCACTGTCATATTCTTAAAAAAATCGACCGCCTACGGCGGAAAATTAATCAAATAGAAAAATTAATCAAATTAATTAATCCCTGACACACCGCACACTGAAGCCGATGTACTTACTGTAGTCGTACCGGTTCAGATAGCCGTAGTAGCAGTACAAGTTCCTGAACCAGGCGTAGTCGGTATTGATCTCGGTAGAACTCCACCAGTAACCGTAGTTGCCCGCATTGGTCAAGCCATTGCTGCCACGGGCGCCACCCGGCAAGGCTGAGAAGCAGCTGGAGTTGGTAGCTCCCGTGTTCGGACTGTACCAACCGGTGCTGGATTTTAATTTGCCGCCTGAAACGACATCGCCTCCCAGATAGGTGCTTAAGGTTGTCCATTCTGCATCGGATGGTAAATGCCAGCCGGCGGGTGCGGCTGTAAGTGCGGCATACCAATTGTAAAGCACACCGTACTTGGCAAGATCGTAAACGTAATAAAATGGTTTACCAGCGTTTGCAGTTGTTTCAGAACCTACTGTAGGGCTGCTTGCCGCTACCGGCAGGTACGCCAGATTTTCGGCCATCCAGGTTTGAGTGCCTATGGTAATGGTTTTATATACATGTCCGTCGCGCGGGTCGGTAAAAGTGCCGTAGTTCTTTGTACATTCACAAATTTTGGCGTGTATTATCGTGTCGGCAGTGCTTATCTTCAGGTCTTTTCCATCTTGGAGATAGGCTTCTAATTTTTGGTCACCCTCTATATTATCCAATGTCCATTTTACCTGTACTTCGCCATTGGCATCGGTAGTCAATACCTTATCGGCAGCCGTACCGGTTAAGCTTTTAATGTTTACCGGATAATTTGTTAGGGGATTATCTTTCGAATCGAGTGCCCTCAGTACAATAGGGTTAGTTAAAGCCACACCTGCCGTTCCTTCCTGGTTATCGCCACTCAGTAGTTTGAGCTTCTTGGGCATGCGGTACAATTCTTTTTCCTTGAGGTTAAACTCGTGATTCCAATCGTAAACGTTTTTATCGAAAGCTCCCACATTAATGCCTAAGCGTGCGTTTGTTCCCCCGTACATCCCGAAGTCGTAGTTGCCGCTTATGCTCAGGTTCATTTCTTCGCGTGTGTATGGGGCAATGTCTAAATATGGACCTATGATTTTGTAAAACTTCACACTGATATGTGGATACACTTCTACTTGCAGTTTTTGGTTGGCTTTGCCCGTAAGGGTGGGACCTTCCAATGTAAAAGTTTTGACAAAGGCGGTATCGGGTGTCCATACGCCATTTTGGTAGGTAGCTCCCAGTTTCAGGTGTGCCGAGGCGGAAGCACCACCGGTTACCGACAGTTCGGAACTTATTTCACCTGCGACTTTTGCCATTAAATCCATGCTTACGTCCATCCACACGGGTATTTCGCCCACCGGAAATTTGAACGATTTGTTGAATACATTCTTAGCCAGTATTTTTTCCTTTTCGAACTCTGCTGCTCCGCTTGCTTGTGCCAGCAATACCAATTTGGCATCAATGCCCGTTACATCGGGGTCGGTATAGAAACTGAAGCGTTTCAATGCCCCTCCGGTTATCTTCAGTTTGGATAAATCGAACTTGAGCTGTTCAAACTGAAACTCGCATTTCAACTCGCTGTTGAAGTTGTAGTAGCCCGATGAAAATTGAAGCAATAAATTGCTATTCGAGTAAATCGTTTCTCCACTGAAATCCTTTCCGAAACTGACAAGGGGTATGTTATCGGTTTGGGTAGTCGTGCTTTTGGCTTTCGAAGCCGAAGGATTGTTATCAATCACGGCGGCAGGATGTATAAATCCATCGGCATCTGTCAGGGCGCGCGATAACTGAGCTCCGGTCAGGCCTTTTATGCCCTGGGCGTTGCTTGCAGCAGCTGTCGAGAGTTTAAAACTTTGGTTTACAAACAAGTCGGCCATGGTTCCCTGCGTGGTTTGTACCGTAATGGTATCGCCTTTTTGTTGTGTTCCGCTTACAACACGTATGCCGCTTACCGAGTCGGTATTCAGCAATATGGTTCCCGGTTTTACGGTTGTACTACCCGCAGCATTATATGAATAACTCACACTGTCGGATTTCAAGAGCGCAGTTCCGGTCAATGATGTTGGATTGATGGTTATATTCTGTGTTCGGGGGAGTAATACCACTGCCGAGTCGGTATATGTCACAAAACAACTGCTATCGGTAATTCTGGCACGGTAAAAAGCTTCGGTACTTGAAGGGATACTTACTTGAGAATTTGTTTGTCCGGCAAGGTCCGACCATGTTTTAGCATCCGTGGAACTTTGCCACTGTATGTTTCCTCTATAAGGAGATGCCTTCAGGGTAAAGATACTACCGGTTGCAGGTATTGAATCGTGACGGGAGGAGTAGAGTGTTTGACCTGTAAGTACTGCACTCCAAAATAATGATATTGTTAGATAAATATACTTCTTCATTGCGTTGAGATTTTAAGGATTATTGAACTATGATTAATCGGTTTACGATACTTGTAGTTGTATGAATACGGAGAGTATATACGCCTTTTATTATGCCTGAGCCACCAAACGCTACAGGTTGGTTTTCAGCAATAGCTTCTTGTTGCTGTTTCATTATTAACTTACCATCAATGGTCAATAACTCCAATTCGATTGTACCCGATACTTCCGAACTTAATGCCACATTAAATTGTCCGTTGCTTGGATTTGGATAAATTTTGCAGACAATACTTCCATTCACCGATGCTAAAGCCGTAAGGATGTTCAGTCGTTCCGAGCTGCTGCTACAACCGCTTGCGGCATAAGTAACCACCACACTGTAGTTTGCCGTCTCTTTGCAAATATAGGTTTGCCCCGTGGCACCTTCAATTGCCACATCGTTTTTATACCATTGGTTACCCTCTGCGATAGAAGACACCAACGTGTCGCCATGCTGAGATATCACCGGAATATAATTCTGGTGAGTTCCCAACGTTACTGTTTGTGCTGTCATTGTCAAGCAAAGACAACTGAAAAGTGAAAGTAGGATTTGTTTTTTCATTGATATAAGTTTTAAATTAGTTATTTATTGAAATTTATCATAAATTGATAGCCTCACTTCAATCAGCAAGGCTTTCACTATAACTCAATCAACCAACAGTAGTGTCAGTTTTACCTGTATCTTTTTTCTTATTCTCTGCACGGGTGTCCGAAGCTTTCAGGGAACTAAGCGAAGAAACAATCAGTTCGTTTAGTTCGTTGATAAGTGCTGTAAGGTCATCGCTTGGTGCAGCAATTTGTTGCAGTCCGATAAATTGAAGCATAGCACGGAGAGCTACTATCAGTTCGGGACGGGTTTCTACTACGGTTGGTTCGTTGGTAGCAGCTGCTACTTCTACAAATTGTTTGGCTGTGGCTTCAAAATCAATTTCAGCAGCTTCAAGTTCGTCCAATGTTTCAGCAGTACCAATCAAAGCTAATTCGGTGGTATATTTAGTCCGTATTTCGGAAATAATATTATTGATAACTCCCGATTTGGCTTTGTATCCCAGAAGTTGCGCACTCCAACCGTGTTTACGGATTACTGCTAAAATAGTTTGTGCAGCTTCCGCCCATCCTTCTTTGTGTCGGGCGGATGCCGATTCGTTCGATGTGCGAAATGCTATAAATGCATCATTTCTCACTCCATCTTTCGCTGCTTGCAGTTTGGTAACAGGGTTTTTAGATTCCCTTTCCTGTGCGCTTTGAAAAGCATTGCATTTTACACTTGCATTGTTCAGATAAGGAACGATAGATGGAAGTTGTAATTTTTTTGCCTCAGCAGTTGCAAAGGCTCTTTTAGTAAAAGTCAACAACTCAGCACCCGGAAACAACGAATAATTTACTGTTGTAATCATAAATTTTTAGATTTAAAATTAATATTGGATTTATTTCTATCAAGCTTAGTTGCTTGATACTATGTGTTTATACTATAAATCGTTACAATAAGAGAATAAGGGATATTGTTTCTATGAAAAATGTCTACTAAGGGAACTCACGTCTTATTTATATTAGCTTTTTACCCTTAGTAGTGAAAGAAATAATCTCTTAAACTTCCCTTATTTTTGAGTAAATACCTTCTACAACAACTTAAAACCCTGATTATTCCGTCAAACTTCTATCTGCACAGCCGCAGATCAATATTTTTCCATAAAATTGTTATCTGCACAAATCCAGATTAATATTTTACCGTCAAATTCTTATCTCTATCAATCTAGTTCAATATTTTTTCATCAAATTGTTATCTGTACCAATCCTGATCAATATTTTTTCGTCAAATTATTATATCTACCAGTCCAGACTAATATTTTTTCGTCAAATAAGTATCTGCACAGCCGCAGATTGAAATTCTATTGTTTAATTTTTTTTCTCGCAACTTTCCCAAAGTTCTAAACTTTGGGAAAGTTTGCTGAATTAAAAAAACAATACCTTTGAAACAAACTCGCATTTGTTTCAAAGGCATTCAATTAGTTTAAGAAAACAAATTTTGTTTTCTTGAAAATATTGGTTGTTTAGATTGTTACTCTCTCTCTCTCTCTCTCTCTCTCTCTCTCTCTCTCTCTCTAGCAAAAGGCACTTTCAACAATATTTCATTGTCGAAGGTCAGGTAAAATGGAGTGCTTTTGAGTACAAGAGTCATAGAAAAACAGATTAGAAAAAAGTTATGATTCTGGGGAAAAATGTGATTGTTGTTTTAACGACAGCAAAAATAAAAAAAATATTATTATTAACCGCATTAATGAAAAAAATATTTGTGATTTGATTAAAATATTTTGCTGAATATGGAAATTGTATTACAAAATGGAAATAGGTTTGGAAATAAGTGAGCAATTTTGTATAACTAAATAGACTATTCAATCATTGAAAATGATTGTTGGTCGGTTAAAATTATAAGATTCTTCGCTCCGTCACCAATGACAGATTATTATAACAAAAAATACTGACTGTCTGTCATTCCGATTCGAAGCGGAATGTTGCATTTTTTTTTACAGATGCCTGACTATGCCATAAAATTTATAATTTTGCATTTTACGTTAAATCTCAATTTTCTTTTTCAACCAATGCAACGAAACGGATGAACATTTCATCTATAAGCTAAAGTATGGAAATTAAAGCGGCAAATCCAGACGAACAACGACTGATTACCGGATGCAAAAAAGGCGAAACCTGGGCTCAAAAACAGGTTTACGAATTGTATGCATCTGCTATGTTCAGTGTATGCGTGAGATACGTTAGCGACCGCGAAACTGCCCGTGATTTACTACAGGACGGCTTCATAAAAATCTTTACAAAAGCAGATACTTTTTCTGAAATCGGTTCATTTGCAGGTTGGATAAGACGAATTTTCGTTACAACTGCTCTCGAATATCTCAGACAAAACAATGCTTTAAGGCAAAATACTGCAATTGATGAATTGGATTATGCGATTGCAGACACTGATATTTCAGTTTTAGACAAAATTTCGGCAGATGATTTACTGGCATGTGTTGCTGATTTGCCAAATGGATACCGAACAGTTTTTAACCTTTATGCATTGGAAGGTTATAGTCATGCTGAAATTGCCGACTTATTAAATATCAGCGAAAATACGTCGCGAAGTCAGTTTATGAGAGCACGAAAAATATTGCAAACCAAAGTAGAAGGTTTAGGACTTTAGGATTTATAGTTTAGAAAATAATGCAGGATAATACACAAAATATTAATGAACTTGACGCATTCAGCGAAAAGGTAAAAAGCAAACTCGAAAATTACGGGTTAGCGCTTGATGCTGATTTGTGGAGTGCAATTCAACTTGGAGTTGATAAGAAGAAACGCCACCGTATGCCGGTTTGGTTGTGGATTCCAATTGGTTCTGCAGCTGTTATTGCATTGCTATTTACATTCCGTCCGGTTTCTGAAACTACCACTTTAATTTCAAAATCGAAACCAAATCCGATTCAACAAACACAAATTGAACCTACAAAACCATTAGCTCAGGAGTTAAGAAAACCGGTTAAATCATACAAAATAAAGCTGAACCGAATAAATACCCAATCAAAACCTGCTATAAATCAATCTGTTTTTACATCGAATGTAAGCTCATTAAACATTACAGTTCCTGAAACTGAGACAAATAATATGGTTTTGGGATTGACCGAGAAAGCAGAAGTCAGAGATAGTGCTGTTGCTGATGTT
>JBAXMR010000055.1:0-29343 GCA_037134195.1 Paludibacter sp.
AAATCCTGCAGGTAGCTATGGGTGGTATGGCCTTGAGTACTTCGGTGGAAGGGCGCGAACGTTTCCCAATGCGGGTACGCTATGCACGTGAGTTGCGCGACAATCCCGAAGACATCAAGCGGATTTTGATTCCGGCTATGAACGGTACGCAAATTCCGTTGAGCGAACTGGCCGATATCAATTATACACGCGGTGCACAAATGATTAAAACCGAAAATACGTTTTTGGTGGGTTATGTCATTTTCGACAAGGTGGAAAGCAAAGCCGAAGTAGATGTGGTGAACGAAGCATCCGATATTCTGAAGAAAAAGTTGGATTCGGGCGAATTGAAATTACCTACCGGTGTGACCTATAAATTTGCCGGAAACTATGAGAATGAGATTCGGGCAACAGAACGCTTATCCATTGTGATTCCGATTAGTTTATTGCTGATTTTGCTCTTGTTGTACTTCCAGTTCAAAACGGTGACAGCTTCCTTTATCCATTTCTCTGGCGTATTTGTAGCTTTTGCCGGTGGATTTATCATGCTGTGGCTCTATGGACAGGATTGGTTTCTGAACTTCTCCATTGCGGGAATGAACCTGCGCGATCTGTTCCAAATGCACCCGATTAATTTGAGTGTGGCGGTCTGGGTTGGTTTTATCGCCCTGTTTGGTATTGCCACCAACGACGGTGTGATTATGGGCACATACATTCATCAGATGTTCGAAGATAAGAAACCCAAAACGGTGCATGAAGTGCGCGAAGCGGTGATAGAAGCTGGCAAAAAGCGGGTTCGTCCGGCCATGATGACTACGGCTGTGGCGGTAATCGCGCTGTTGCCGGTACTTACTTCCACCGGAAAGGGTGCAGATATTATGGTACCAATGGCTATCCCTACTTTTGGAGGAATGATTATTCAGGTAATGACCATTTTTGTGGTACCGCTGTTTCAGGCGATGTGGAGAGAACATGCACTGAAAAAGCCTGAAAGGCTTTAATGTGAACCAACGGTCAGCGAAGCTAATAACCACGGGTGAAACCCGTGGGAAAAACGAAAGATGAAACCAGCCCTGGAGGGGCTGAATATCACAAGATGATGTTGTTCAACCCTTTCAGGGTTGGTTTTATAGTCTTTACCTATCCGTGGGTTTTACCCACGGTTATTCACATTTAGCCACTTCGTGGCAAAGATCCAATCTTTATTTTACATTTATGATTAATGAAAATGAGAATGAAAAAAAATAAATACATCATAATCGGCATAATAAGCTACATTGCTTTGTTTCAGAGTGTTTCAGTTTATTCTCAAGATTCGCTCATGCATTATCTTGAGCTGGCTACAAAAAATAACCCGACCGTTTTGCAGCGATACAATGAATATCAGGCTTCGTTGCAAAAAGTTCAGCAGGTGGGCAGTTTACCCGATCCGCAATTGGAGATGGGTGTTTTTCTGAGTCCGATGGAATTGGTTGCCGGTAATCAGGTGGCGGATATTAAACTGATGCAAATGTTTCCGTGGTTTGGGGTAATTAAAAATGCAAAGGACGAAATGAGCCTGATGGCAAAAATGAAGTTCGAAGCCTTCAGAGATGCCAAGTTGCAGCTATATTATGATGTACAGCGTGCGTGGTTTGATTTATATAGGGTTCGACAAAATATCCGTATTTCGGAAAAAAACGTGGAACTTTTGAAAACCATTGAACGACTTACGTTGGTAAAATTTCGGTCAGGTTCTTCGGGGAGCGGTTCTGCTGTTTCAGGAAATACAATGTCAGGCGGTAATGCTCCGGCAGCGTTTTCCGGCTCTTCGGGAATGAATACCATGGGCAGTAGTTCAGGAGCGTCAACAGCTTCCCGTTCAGTAAGTTCGTCAGGTTCGGCTTCCATGAATTCTGCATCGGCAGCTTCAGGTTTATCGGAAGTATATCAGATTCAAATTGAAGCGGCAAGTCTGGAAGATAATATCGCTTCTCTGAAAAACGAAGAACAAGTGGCAACAGCGCGATTCAACAATTTGTTGAACCGTTCGCAGAAAACTTCTGTTGCATCCGTTGAGTTGTTGCCTCTCGAACCATTGGATATCGCTTATTTGTCGGTTACTGATTCGATGTTTACCCGAAATCCCATGTTGGGCATGTTACAATACGAACAACAATCGCTCACGACGCGGACTAACATGCAAAAACAAATGGGATTGCCTATGCTAGGAGTAGGGGTCAATTATTCCGTAATTACCAAAAGCGAAATGTCAACTTCGTCCATGAACGGCCAGTCTATGATAATGCCCATGCTCACGGTGAGTTTACCTATTTACAGAAAGAAATACAATGCCATGCAAGCGGAAACCAGGTTTTTGAAAACGGCTTCGGAACAAAACTATCAGGCAACGGTAAATATGCTCCAAACACAGTATTATGAGGTATTGCAGCAGTACAACGATGCTCAGCGTCGCATGAAATTGTATGATACTCAGAGCCAGTTGGCGAAAAAGTCGTTGGATATTTCCATAAAAACCTTTTCATCGTCGGCATCCGGTTTAAGCGAGATTTTGCGCATTCGCCAACAACTGCTCGACTATGAATTGAAACAGGTGGAAGCTGTGGTAGAGTATAATAAGGCGGTGGCACTGATAAAACGATTGATACAATGACAAGCCCCCCTGCCCCCCTTGGGGGGTTCAAAGTAACTAATGATTTTTTCAACATAATAATATAATGAACATAGATAAAAATAAAAGAGACAAAAGTAACATCGAACCCCCTAAGGGGGGCAGGGGGGCTTTAGTATTTTCGGGTTTTCTTTTACTTCTTACCGGACTCTTTCTTGGTTGGCTTTTCTTTCATTCATCAGATAAAAAGAATTATAAGCAACAAATTACTGAGACCAAGAAAGAAATCTGGACTTGCTCCATGCATCCGCAAATTCGTTTGGATCATGCGGGTAAATGTCCGATATGTGCTATGGATCTGATACCGGTAACTGACGGTGGTGGCACTAAAGTCGATTCCAATGCAGTTCATTTCAGTAAAGAAGCAGCCGAATTAGCCAATGTAGCAACGTCTATTGTCAGCCGACAGAAACCTATCAAAGAAGTGCGATTGTATGGAAAAGTGCAGGCCGACGAACGCTTGTTGCAAAATCAGGTGGCGCACATTGGTGGCCGGATTGAAAAACTGTTTGTGAACTTTACGGGTGAACCGGTTCGCAAAGGACAGTTGCTGGCTATGATTTATTCGCCCGACCTGATTACGGCTCAACAGGAGTTGATTGAAGCGGCTAAAAGCAAACAAACTCAGCCCGAAATTTACGATGCAGCCATGCAAAAGTTAATGCAATGGATGCTGACCGAGAATCAGATTGCTCAAATTGAAAAATCGGGCAAACCGAAAACAAATTTCGAAGTATATTCAAATACAGCGGGGATTGTAACTGCCCGACGTGTCAATACCGGCGACCATGTTTCGGAAGGAAGCGTGTTATACGATATTGCCAATCTTTCCAGTGTATGGGTTCTGTTTGATGCGTACGAAAGTGATTTGCCTTTCCTCAAAGTGGGTAATAGCATTTCCTTTAATTTACAAGCTTTGCCCGGAACCAACTTTTTGGCAAACATACAGTTTATCGACCCGGTAATTGATCCGGTGAACCGTGTGGCCAAAGTACGTGTGGAAATAAACAATGCAGGTGGAAAACTTAAACCCGAAATGTTTGCTACCGGGGTGGTGAAAGCCAATCTGAACGAGTTCAAGAATAAACTGGTAATTCCACGTTCAGCCGTGCTTTGGACAGGTAAACGCTCCATTGTATATGTAAAACAAGCTGCCAACGAAGGTATCAACTTCAAAATGCGTGAAATAGAACTTGGCCCTATGCTGGGAAATAGTTATGTGGTGGAAAGCGGACTTACCGAAGGTGAAGAAATTGTAACTGATGGAACTTTTAGCGTGGATGCTGCAGCGCAACTGGCCGGAAAGTCGAGTATGATGAATAGATAATTTCACAGTCAACTTTTCCAAAGTATAAAAACTTTGGAAAAGTTGACTATTTTTTAGTATATATTCCGCTTGCTTCTCTCTGCATCTAAACTAAATTTTAGGTTGCGGTGTGCAAGTTTGAAGCCTTTCAGGTTGGTATAAATCTGTTGTTCGAATTTTTGCGGAATCTCAAAGTATGAGCGATTATCTTCTACAACGATGTTTTGTATGTCGTCCATGTTCAATCCGGCTTCTTCCACCAAAAATTCACGCAGATTACCTTTGGTAAAGCCCTGTCCGAAGCCGATATTCATATAAATGGTTATCGGAGTACTCGGCTTTTCGGGTTTGGGTTGAATATCCAGTGCTGTAAATTGAATATCCAGTTCCGATTCCAATGCTTTGATGTCCTCTAGTTCTTCATTTTTTACGAAACATATAGAGATACCTGATTTTCCGGCACGGGCAGTTCGTCCGCTGCGGTGGGTATAATATTCTGTTTTTTCGGGTAAATGGTAATGGATAATGTAGTCGAGCTCTTTCACGTCAATGCCGCGGGCTGCAATATCAGTTGCCACCAGCAGGTTAATGCGACCTTTTTTGAATCCACGCATCACTTTGTCGCGCATTTCCTGATTCAGGTTTCCGTGTAGTGCATCAGCCACCACTTCAAAGCCGGCTAATTGCTTTGCCAGTCGCTTGGCGGCAATTTTCGTACGACAGAATGCAATTCCACGCTGATTTTGTCGTTCCGATAAAAATGCTTTCAGGTATTCCAGTTTGTGTCCTTGTTTGTAAATCAGGTATTCGTGTTCAATTTTTTGATTCACAAATTCTTCTGCATTGATACGTATTTCTACAAAATCGGGACGTAGGTAATCATGAATGATTTGTTTTACATCGCCGGGCATAGTTGCCGTGAATAGCATTTTGGTAATATTTGTTTTACAGGATTTCAGAATGCTCTCAATTTCCGTTTTGAAACCCATTTTCATCATTTCATCGGCCTCGTCCAACACCAGATATTTCAAATCTTCCAGACTCAGAGCGTTTCGTTCCAATAAATCAATCAAGCGTCCGGGGGTAGCTACTACCACATGCGTGGCACGTTGAAACTTTTGAATTTGTTCTTCGATGGGTGCACCACCATAAACGGCTTCTGCAAATACGCGTGAGAGGTATTTTGAGAAAAGAAAGAATTCGCGCGCCACTTGCTGACCCAGTTCACGGGTTGGAACAAGTACTAAAGCCTGTATTTTAGGAAGTTTAGGGTTGATGGATTGCAGAATAGGCAGGCAAAATGCAGCCGTTTTGCCTGTTCCGGTTTGCGCCACAGCCACTAAATCTGTGTCATGATTCAATATGTGTGGAATAGCCTGAATTTGGATGTCAGTGGGTTGAGAAATGTTGTTTCCCTCCAGTGCCTGAATAATACTATCGTTAATGCCTAAGCCTGCAAAAGTCATGGATTGTTTTTTTAGTTGTGAGGGCAAAGGTACTTGTTTTTAAGCGGGTACGAAAGTCATTATACAACAAAGACCGTTGACATGCCAACGGTATTTGTTCCAGAGATATTTTCCAAAGTTCTAAACTTTGGAAAAGATGGAAAAATATTTATTTCACCTCTACCGGTTCTAATTCTTTGCTCCACTTATTCAGATAGGCAAAGAATTGTTCGGAAGATGTAAATGGATCTTTTTCTTCTTTGCGGGCAGTTGCGGTGAAGTAGAAGCGAAGCGTTTCCCCTTTTTTGTAAGACATTAAAATCAGGTTATTTAAACCTTCCACTACTTGTTTTTTTGAGTAAGGCTGTGGAACATATACCCCAAGTCCAACGGATTGTTTTTCGTATTTGATGGTATCAGTCACCGGAAAATCTGTTCCCCATGAACCTAATAATCCTTTTTGGTTGCTCACGGTTGGACCACCCTTTATGGTTTCAACACCGGTTGCCAAATTGTCGATATTTTCTGATGCACGTACTTCACAAATGGCGTCACGGTGACGCGCATAAAGGATATAACGCACTGTCATATTGATTTTCTTACCCTCATATTGCCAGCCTTCCACTTCGCTTTCTACTACAGTACGTAACTTTCCGGTGGTTACAATTCGTTGTGTGCGCTTATCAAATTTGTCAATATGCGTGGCCTTCATGCCATTCCATCCTTTCACCGTTCCAACGCCAACTAAATCAAAAACCCTCAACACGTCATCGCCATAACCGGCAGCAGCTTGTTCATCGGTTGGGTACCATTCAGTTGCAGCCAGTTCAAGTTGTTGTTTCTTTTTTCCGTAAAGATCAATCGTGCTTTTGTTGTCGAAATAAATCCGATAAGCAATCAAAGCTGATTCAAAAGCCACTCCGTGATGATGCAGCTTATTGTACATATCATTTTTTGTGGACGAAACTTCTTTTACGAATAGAAATTTACCATCCTTATCTTTCAGTATCAAATCTGCATACACTTCGGTAGGAAAGTTTTCTCGTTGATCTGCCGCAATGGTTTTTACAGAAACAGGAAGTGTTTGCCCTCCTTTCAGGTCAAGCAGAAATACCAATTCGTCAGGAATTCCATCCTTATTCAAATCGTCAAGTTGACTACTGATTTGTTTACCGTCGATATAAACAGCCAGGTTTTCCCGAACTTTTGAAGGAATGGACTTGTATTTATCCAATACAACCACCACCGGGGCATTTTTTAGTTCTGATTTGTTTGGATTAATTACTTTCAAAGTCAAACTTTGAGCAAAAAGCACCGGAGCGCAAAGCAAAAGAAATGGAATTAGAGTTTTTGATTTCATCTGTTTTTTTTATTTCCGTGGGCTTCACCCACGGTTATTCATATTAAGCCACTTCGTGGCAACTTTCAATAATTTGATATTTGCAAAATTAGATAAACTTCCTTTTGCAACCCTGTTTTTTATGACTTTAAATGTGTAATAATTGACTTTGATTTACTTTTTCACCGCTTCTTTACGATAAATAATTTTATGATTCGGCATGTCGTAAATTTCCATTATCGGGCCTTTTTCGTCCAGATTATTATCTTTCACAAATTTCATCATAGCCGGATACACTTTTAAAACACCAAACATAATGGACATTTTGCCTTTGAATGGAAATTCGGCCGTGATGTAATTTTTTACCGGACAGGTTTTGATATTGAATTTTCCTTTCAGCCAATAAATACGGC
Source organism: Paludibacter sp. (assembly GCA_037134195.1). Taxonomy (GTDB): domain Bacteria; phylum Bacteroidota; class Bacteroidia; order Bacteroidales; family Paludibacteraceae; genus Paludibacter. The sequence goes on from JBAXMR010000055.1 coordinate 7,154, forward strand.
TTGTATCTGCATTTTCCAGAATACATCCAATATCAGAGTGAAGGCTGTCTTTTTTGACAAAGCGAGGATTGTCATAATAAATACCGAAACCTCTGAAAGTTACCACATTTTCCTTCTCTAATTGATATTGAAGTTTTTGTGCAACTTCAGCAGTTTTACTGTAAGAACCCATAAACTTTTCATATACCAGCTTTTCGCCGCCATCTTCTTTGACCAGAACGTTCACTTTGGTGAAACCTCCGTAATTTGCAATTACCAACACGAGTAGTATCGTTACAGCAACGATAACTCCGACAATAATTTTTAGCGTTTTCATAACATAAATGATTTAAGAATTAGAATAAAAGTTGTTTATTTTCTGATAACTAATTTCAATAAACTTGGCAGAACTATCAGTAACAGTGGCAAAGCAACAATTAAACCTCCAATTACTGCAATGGCCAGCGATTGATGCATTTGAGCACCTGCACCAATGCCCAACGCCAATGGAATCAAGGCTACAATAGCTCCGGATGCTGTCATTAATTTGGGGCGAAGACGGGCAGAAATGGAGTAAATCAGCGCATGATTTACAGTTGAATCCTTCAAAACGGTAAGGAATTGCTGAATTGTAAAAATGCAATTTTCGCCGATAATTCCCACAATCATAATTAATCCGGTGTAACTTCCCACGTTAAGTGCTGTATTGGTGATAAACAGAGCTATAACACCACCAACGATTCCCAACGAGCTCACAAAAATGACTACAAGTGAAAGTTTGAGGTCTTTGAACATAAACAAAACAACCGAAAAAACAAGCAAAGCAGCTATAAATAGGATTTTAAGCAACTCAGCAAACGACTGCTGTTGCTCGGCGTACGAACCGCCAAATTCAATGTGGTAGGATTGAGGCAGGTTGATAGTTTTGATTTTTTTCTGAATATCTTTCATCACGCTTCCCAAATCCCGGTTGTTCAGGCGGGCTGTAACTACGCCCATGGTTTGAAGATTTTCACGTTCAATTTCGGTGACACCGCTTACAATATTGAAGTCAGCCATTTGATTCACCGGAATATAATCACCGGTAGGAATACAAACTTTCGCCTCTTTCATTTTCTCGATCGGCGTTTTATTGTTTTGCGGATAAATCATCCTGATGTCTGTCAACTGTTCTTTTTCGGGAATAGAGCCAATTACCAAACCGGAAACATAAGTTTCCATTTGTGACTGTAAATCAGCCGGATTCATGCCGAATTGTTTCAGTTTTTCTTCTTTTGGCAGAATTTTCAGCATCGGTCCGGCTACCACTATGCCATCAAAAACATCGGCTGTTCCTTTTACCGCTCGCAGCGTATCGGCTACCTGTTTCGACAACTCCTGTAGTTTCTCTTTATTGTCCCCAAATATCTTTATCTCAACCGGTTGAACACTGGCCATCAAGTCGCCAAGCATATCGGTAATTACCTGTCCGAAATCTACTTTCAGTGCCGGAAGTGTTTTTTCAATATGCTGACGAATAATGTTCGAAACTTCTTCGGTAGACTTATCGCGTTTGGTTTTCAGTTCAATCAGGTAATCACCACGGTTTGGTTCGGTAATGAAAAATCCCATTTGGGTGCCTGTACGGCGCGAATACGATTTTACTTCGGGCGTTTTTTCCAGAATTTTATCCACCTCGTTGAGCATCCGGTTGGTTTCTTCCAGTGAAGTTCCAGGCGGTGAATTATAATCCAGCACAATGGAACCTTCGTCCATTTCGGGCAAAAATCCGGTTTGCAATTGCGGTAACATTAGTATAAGGCTCAAAATCAACAGCACTACAAATCCGGCACTGATATAAGGTCGGCGGATGAAAATTTCAATCCACGGACGGTGCTTCACCAGATGAACTTCGGACGAATCGGAAAACGTTTTGTTTTTCGACAAAAGCAGATAAATTACCGGCAATCCGAGCCATGTTACCACAAACGAGCAAAGCAGCGTGATAATCATCGTTTCGGTCAGGATTTTAAAATAGGCACCTGCCACACCCGACATTAATTCGAATGGAAACAGAATGACAATGGTGCTGAGCGATGAACTGACCATGGCCGGAAAAAGAAACGAAATGGCTTTTCCGACCAATTCTTTTGGCGTTTTATCGGGAAATTCTTCGTGCGTTCGGTGAATTTGTTCGACGACAATAATCGCATCGTCGATAATAAGCCCGATGGAGGCGGCTATGGCACCAATGGTCATGATGTTGAAATCAAAACCGATAAAAGACATGCTGATAAATGTAAGTGCAAGCGTTATCGGAATGGTAACCAGCAACACTGATCCGGCTTTGTACGACCGAAGAAAGAATAGTACTACAATAATGGCCAGCGCCAATCCAATCCAAAGCACATCGATAATGCTTTGTATGCTTGTTTTTACAAATTCTGACTGATTGTAATATGGTTTTAATGTTACACCTTTAGGCAGAATTTTATTCAGTTCATCCACTTTGGCCGAAACCTGCGTGGCCACATCAATCAAATTACTTTGAGGCTGTTTTACAACGGCAATAAGTGGAACATTCTTGCCATCAGCTTTGATGCGGATATATTCATTTTGTTCGGCTACAACTACATTTGCCACATCACTGAATTTTACCTTACGGATACCATTATCAAAAATCACCAGATTTTTAATTTCGTCCATGTTTTTCAATGTGGCATCGGTAACGGTGAGGTACAGCCGATTATAATCCACCGTGTAACCGGTTGATTTGATAAAATCGGTTTGTTGCAGGATTTTCTGAATATCGAGCGGATTGATTTTGAGGGTGTTGAGTTTCCTTTCGTCCAACACGATGCGGTATTCTTTTTCTTTTCCGCCGATAACCTGCACTGACGAAACCCCCGAAACCCTCGACAAATATGGCTTTATAGTATATTGTGCAATCAGTTTAAGTTCTACCGGGCTTTTCGTGTCAGACTGTAGCGAGAAACCCATGACAGGTAGAATAGATGGATTCATTTTCTCCACCGTAATCTGCACATCGGGTGGTAAATCATTTTTTATCTGCGATATTTGCGATTCAATTTGCTGTTTATCCAGATCAATGTCCGAATTCCAGTTCATAAATGCTGAAATCTCGCAACTTCCCATGCTGGTGGTGCTACGGATTAAATGCAGATTATCAACCCGTTTAATGGCATTTTCGATGGGTTTGGTTACCATTACCATCATTTTCTCAACGGGTTGTTCACCGTTTTGAGCAATGATTTTGATTTTCGGAAAAGTTACATTTGGAAAAAGCGAGGTTTTCAGATGTTGATACGAAAATGCACCGCCAATCAGAACAAGTAACAGAATAACCGCAATCGGGCTTTTGAATTTTACGAAAATCTTTTCCATCTGCTGCTTACTGCTTACCGCTTACCGCTATTTTCGTACTGTCACTCAGCCCGTAACCACCTTCACTCACTACCAAATCAGATGCTGTGAGACCAGAATTTAGAATTTCCACCAGTTCGTCATTTTCAATTCCTTTTTTCACCGGAACTTTGATAGCCAGCTTGTTACCCACTATTTTCATCACCCAGAATTCAGTTTGCGTTTCGTTAGTTATTACAGCATTTCGTGGAACGAGACAACTGTGGTTATGACTCGCTTTTACAATTTCCACTTCCAGATTTAAATTTTCGGGTAGAGGTTTGTTGTAGTGGGGTTTAATAAGAATTTGCTGAGTTTGGTTAGCTTCATCAACGGTTGGCATTATTTGATAAATTGTTCCTGAAAACCGCGTGTCTTCGCCCAAAACTAATGTACAACCTACACCGGTTTTTACCAGTGAGTTAAATTCAAACGGTAGATTTAACTGAACCATCACATCCTGATTTTCAGCCACTGTACAAAGCGAAGCACCTTCCAGTACATACGCTCCATTTTCGGTGATATTAAGGGCATTTACCACACCGTGCGAAGGAGCAAAAACCTTTATCAGTCCGGCATTTCCTGCATTCGAACTTTCCAGTGCTTTATTTTCTTTGGTCTGAATTTCGAACAGCAAATCCCCTTTTTTGACATAATCGCCAAACTTCACCGAGATTTTCCGCACATAACCCGAAATAGAGGAGACCACCAAATTCTTTTTCAGGTAAATGGTTTTACCGTTGAAAGTCAGCTTACTGTTAATCTTTCCAAACCGTACTGCCGAGGTTTTTACATTTACAACCGGAGTTTGTTCTTGTTCGGTTGCTTCTTTTTTGGAGCAGGAATTCAGAAGGAAAATCGCAATATAAAGCGAGAAGATTATTTTAAAGTTTCGCATACTTACAATTATGAATTATTAATTATGAATTATTAATTGATTAGTAGTTCCAGTAATTATATGAATTTACCAGCAACTGTTTTTCCATTTTTTGCATCAGATATTCCTGTCGTTTGGCAGTCAAATCTTTCAGCAAGTTTTTAAAATCCATTACCGAAACCAATCCATGAGCCAGTTCATTTTCGTAGACTTTATAGAGCTTTTCGTATTGTGCCAACTGACTTTCAAGTATGATTCCACGTTCGGTCAGGGCTTTCAGTTGGTCTTTGATTTTATTTAAATTTATTTCCTTCTGTGTGATAAAGTGATTTTTCTCAAACTGTTGCGTAAGTAGGTTTATGTTCGATTTCTCACGTTCGAGTTTACGTTGATTTCCATCATACAGCATCCAGCTGAAATTAAAACCTATACTGAAACCAAATCTATCGGGTGTTGGTATTCCTGTGGCATTGTAACCCGCATTGGCAAAAACATTAAGCTGGGGTTTGTATTTCAGTTCACTGATGGTTTGTTCGGCTACAATTCCAAGACTGTCAAGTTTATATGAAATTAGAAATTGTGAACTTGAGGTTGTTTCATGTTTTAAACTCAGTTCAATTTCCTCTATATCAATAGCTGTTGATTCTTTAATTCCGCAAAGTAGATTCAAATCATATAAATTAGCTTTGTAATCGTCTTCAAACGATTTTTTTTCAAGAACTTTGTTCTGTTTCTCAATTTCAAGCAACATTAAATCTGATTGTTTATAAATAGCATTTTCAACCAGTTTGTGCATTATACTCAGCTGTTCGTCAACAAGTTGAAGTATGGTTTTGCCGTTTTTTATTTGAGCTTTCGATTTCAGGCACAGAATGTACTGATACCCTACTAATTGCTCCAGTTCATGAACAGTAAGTGTGGTCGAATTTTCATTTTGTTTACGCGAAATGTCCGATTTGGTTGTATATGGTTTCAGATTCATATTGCCAAGCAATGGCTGTTTCACCGATAAATAAGCTTGATACTGACCTCCGTTGGTAATTCCAAGGTCATAGCCAATATAGTTTGACGAACCGTTTGAAACAACATCAAAAGTGCTCGGTACAGCATCGTTCGAAATAATTGGGGCAAAAAGTAGTCCGGATTCCAGACTGATAACCGGACTTTTCAGAATCCGTTCGGTTTGCTGAAAGTCAAGATTAATAATTTTACTATCGTTATTGTTTTTATTGATTAGTGGACTGTTTCTTTTTGCTTGTTCGAGAAAGAAATTCAAATTCAGTTGCTGTGAAAAAATTGAAATTGATGTAATAATAAAAATTACAGACAACATTATCTTACTCATATTCAATTGATTTGCATTTAATTTTATAAATAACATGTATAACAATCTTGCAAAGATACGATAAGTCTTCAATATGTTGGAAACTGAAATCTAAAAATTGTAAAACCCCGAATGAAATTTCATTCGAGGTTTAATCAATCAAAATCCTTAATTCTGCTTATTTTAAGAGTTTTAGTCCGGCCAGAGCTGAACTGTCGCTGGGACGGAGAATCAGTGCCTGATTAAAAAGATAGCGGGCTTCGGTTTGTTTTCCTAAGTTAAGTTTACTCCATGCCAGCATAATGGTTGAATCATAATCGAGTGGATAGAGGTTCACTACTTTTTCGAATAATTTTTGAGCATTTGTGTAATCTTTTGCATTATAATACATTACACCCAACCAATAATTGGCAACAGTATTTTGTGGATCTATTTCCAAAATTTTCAGGTAATTTTCCTTAACTCTTTCCCAACTTTCGATGGCACTCAACGGTTTTACACAACCGAATCGTGCTTCTATTGCATAAGGTTTCAGTACAATAGCAATGTTATAATAGCGAATGGATTCGGTATATTGTTTTGCCATATACGACAGCCACCCAAGACGTATATTAGCTGTATAATCTTTTGAATTATATACCGCTTTCATGTCGTTTATTGCTGTAGTGTAAGAACCTGATTTTTCTGATTCATAGCTTTTTATGTAAGCCGATTGCATTACTGATGAACTTTGCGATAAGGCAGTTGATGTTATGCTTATGAACACCAAAACATACAAGATTTTTTTTAGATTTTCCATATTATTCCTCCTGAAAATGAATGTTGATTATAATTAGTATTTGTATTGTTTTCGTCTTTAAGTTGTTTAATATCATATCCGTAATTACCATATATACTTATCTTTTTTAACGCTTGCCAAAAAATGGTAGCACCTGTTTTAAAAATGGTCGGATCTTTTGAATTAAGTATGTACAATCCGTTATAGTCGGCATAATTCTTTAAAATACCATTAGTTACATTTGCTTCCAACCACACATTTTTCAAAGGTATAAAACCTATGTTTTGAGAAAAAATATATCGTGGTATTTCATTGTCGAATATAGCGTCAACTTTGCTTTTTAGTTGAATACCAAGCGAGCCGGGCAATGTAAAACCTGCCTGAAGTGTGTATTGTTGTGTAAGTATTTTGTTATAAGTCAACAATGAAGCACTTAACCCAAAATCAAACCTGTTATACTTAAACGCAATTCTACCTAAAAATATATTTCCATTAGAAACTCCATCATTAAATAGTTCTTTATATTCAGGTAGTAGTTTTATTTTGTAGTATAATGAATCAGTGCTTCTTGTATTTATATAATGATAAGCTAATAAAAAATCTACATGTTCAAGCGGTTTCCAGTTTAAATGAATATAATACTCATCTTGTTTGATTCTGGAACGAAACAAATAGCTGTCAAGAGACACATTATTTGTATAAGTAGAGTCAATAGTCTGGGAATAAGTAGAAAATGCCTGATACAAATTTAACTGATAGCTTAATTTTGTTGAACAGCCAATTCGCCAATAATTAGGATTTGAACGAAGTTTGTTATTGTTTGATTTGTAGTTGTACTCCACATCAATTGCATCCACAATTTTAAATGATTTTGGGTCAATAAACTTTTGAGTTTCTACAGGTAACTTAGCCAGCTGATATCGTGCATACGAATCATTACCTGTGTTTATTCCGCAATAATAAAGATAAATACGGGTATAAATATCCGATTTATCGAAGTTTAGTGCTGCTTCATACTCAGCCATTGCCGAATAATAATCAGCTTTCATAAAGTAAGCATAGCCCATTCGTTGTCGAAGTCGTTTGTAATCTATTCCTTCGCGGATAGCATCTTTACCTGTTTTTAAAAGCTCATTCCAGTTTCCTGCCAGGTAATACTTATAGCACAAACTATCAACACTCTGAAAATCATAATTGTTCTGATTCTCAATCAACGAAATCAGACTATAGGTTTGCTCATACGAATCAGCCGCACTAACGAAAACAGAAACAGAAACAAAAATCAGAGCTACTATCAGTGATTTATGCATAATGCTTTTATTTTTGTTTTACCGTTATCATATGTAAATTCCGCGATATTATTATCTTTTAACGCAATAACTGAAGTGCTCTCGTTTTTCGTTTTTCCGAAAACTGAGATATCGATTTTTGATTCCAGAATTAAATTATTTGACAATAAATCATTTGTTTTCGTATTTCTAATGCTATAATTTACATGGATATAATTATAAAACGGAGCAATAAAATCATGAATAAAATTGCTGAACTTTTTCTTTTGAATTATATTGAGTGGCATAGAATCAGTTACTTCAATTTTTTCAATATCGCCCATAAAAACTTTGTATGCCGACAAGTAGAAGTAATAAAGCAAGGAGTTTTTGTTACCGTAAAAAGTTGTAAAATAAAACATTAACCCATTGTTGATATAATATGCCGTAGATTCCGTTTCTTTGCAATAAAGGTATTTGTAATTATAAGCATCGGTATAGACTTCCCAATGTTCTGTGATTTCGATTTCCTTTTCGTTAATATAACAAAATTCCAAAGTAGAATTTGGCGAAAACTCAAATGCATTTTTAATACTCATATTATCAATAATTCCTGCCACACAATTATTTAATTCAGGTTTTGTAAATTGACTGAGTATAAATTCAGCATTGGTTGATTCCATATAATATCCAAAAGGATAATCAAGGGTTTTTGATCCTAAAATTGGTGATATCTGAACCTGAAAATGTAAATGTGGTTCGGGTGAACGACCGGAATTTCCACAATGTGCTACTAAATCGCCGCGCTTTACAAACTCACCTTTTGCGAACTTAAAAGACCCTTTTTTCAAATGAGACATTTGCGTATATAAACCACTCAAATGCCTGATAATAATTGTATTTCCCCAATTATGAAAAGTGTTCACTTTTCCAATTTCATTATCATCGATATTATCAATTATTTCTTCCACAAATCCATCAGCAGGAGCTAAAATTGGTTTATTGTAACAGAAATAATCTTCGCAAAGCAAACCATTGGATTTATATGTTTTTTGATTCACGTCATTAATCACAAAATCAAATGCATTACCCCATTCTCCTTTATGAGTGTATTCTCCATTATATCCTTGACTGATAGTCCATTCACCCCAAAAAGGCATGTATAATGGAAAATACATAAACTGGCTATTTCGGTCTTTGTTATTGTTGAATGAATATAGGTTTATTTCGGGCGAATAGTATTGAACTGGGGTAAGGAATAATTTTGTGATTTTTGTTCGCATTTGCATAAAATAGACAAACAGGATAACCACGAAAGAAAAGGGTAATGAAAATACCGGAAGATGTACAAAATCGAATAACTTATTGAAAAACAAGAGAACAAGTGTAGTGAGTGGTACCAATAAAATAGTCCAGTAAAATGAATAACGGGAAGGAATCACGAAAAATCCTCCCACCGCAATGGCAACCATGATGTAGTTTGCCCCAATATTGTAATAATTAATGCTGGCAGTGCCCGAACCGGAAAATTGAGCAAATAAATAAGCAGATAAAAATCCGACAATTGTCAATGAAAAGGTAATTCTGGAACAAATAAGCAGTGCTATTACGATTAAAACACCGGTTATAAGGTTATCCTGAAAGAATATGGAACTTATGGATCGAAAATAAATATCAAGCAGATTATGAATGGGAAGGGAATTGACCGATTGAAAAAAGTTTAACAAATGACTTCCTCCCATTGAATACATCTCATTCATCCAGTAGATGTTTCGCTGAGTAAGACCAAGGTTCTCAAAATCGGCCGAAGGTAGAATTATAAACCAAAAGGTAAATACAAATGGTAAACTTAAAACAGGTAAACCATATTTGTTAAGCCAGCTACCAAGTGTAACTGATAAAATTAGTGTAAGTAATGCAGCTAATGCAAGGAGTGAAAAGAATACAAGTCCGGGATCGAAAAAGGTTCCCATACCTACTCCCGTGAGTAAAGCATTGAAACTAAAAAGTCCACGTTTAAGTTGAGTTTTGTCAAATCCGAGCGAATTGGCAACCAAAACAGTAATTACGACAGCAATCAATCCACTTAATCCGGCATAAAAATTAAAAAAAGTAACAAGCAATAGCACTACAGCCATAAGCCTGTTATTAAAAAAGAAAATGACCGAATAACTATTCAGAATGGCCGGAAGAATAAGATTTTGAAAAGTATTTAAGCGTTGACGCATAGCTGTGTATTTTCTGAAAAATGATTGTAGAGACTTTAGTATTTATAGTCTCTACAATCAAAAAGCAAAGATATTTATTTTAATGGATTTTCTTTCAGATGTTCAGGTATTTGTTCGTTTTGTTCCAAATACTCAAGCGTTTCAGCTTTTCGGATAATATGCGTTTTATTCTCCATGTCAATCATTACGATATTCGGACGTAGCGTGATAAACTGCATCCATTGTGTCATGTTGTATGCACCCACTTTATGCACCACCAAATGATTTCCTTTTTCGAGCAGTGGCATGGTAATACTTTCACGAACAATATCTATGTTCATGCATAACGGTCCATACAAAATCATTTCTTCGGTATGATTGCCAAATGCCTGTGCCGGACTTACTTTGTGATCGTACCAAAATGAAGTGAACAGGGAGTTTACACCAAAGTCAAGAATTGTAGCTCTACGTCCATCCGAAAGTCGTTTTGAAGCCAAAACCGTTCCCAATAAATATCCTGCATCATCTATCAATGCACGTCCGGTTTCGAGAATTAATAAGGGCAAATCTTCATGTTTAAAGCCATATCCAAGTATGACATCAGTAATAGCATCGGCAAACTGATCGATTGAAGGCACAGTATCCGAACCGGGCAAATAAGCACCTTTCAGCGTATTAGCTGACGGAAACCCACCACCAAGGTCAATATACTGTATTACTTTATTGTACTTTTCTTTGATTTTCCAAGCCAGTTCACAAAGATTTTTTGCGGCAATACCATAGGCAGAAGGTGATAGCATAAACGTTCCTATATGGCAGTGTAAACCTACAAGTTCCAAATATTCAGAGCTGATAATTCTTGTAAGAGCATTCCAGGCTTGTCCATTTTCAAAATTGAACCCGAAACGATCCCATTTTGGATAAATACCTGTATCCATGTTGATTCGTATGGCAACCCGTGGTTTAAGTTTGTTCTCTTCACTCAAGCGGATAAGCGAATAAAGCTCATCATAATGGTCGATGTGAATCAACGAATTGTTTCGTGCAGCTTTTATAAGTTGTTCATCGGTTTTATCGGGTCCGTTGAATATGATTTTATTACCGGGAACTCCATTTCCAAGTGCTTTTTCGTATTCAAAACCTGAAACAACTTCAGCCCACGAACCTTCCTGATGAAAAACCTTACAAACGGCGTTCATGTAGTTAGTTTTGTACGACCACGCAAACTGCACTTTGGGGTATCGGGTTTTAAAAATGCGTGTTGCATTCTGATAATTCCGCCGAATTTGTTTCTCTGAAATGACGAAAAGAGGTGAACCGTATTCATTGATTAAACTTTTTACCGGTACACTTTCAATATGAGTAACCGGTTCATATTCAGTGCGTGTTCCGAATTTATTCATCAACCCGGTATTCATTTTCTGAATAATCGGACGTTCGTATCTTATTTTTTCCATGATAGAATTTTTATGTAATTTTTTCTATAAACTATAAACTGATAACTACTATAAACTAATTACAGTTCTCCTATTCCCGAAATTTTCTGAAATTCAGTTATATTTGTTATTAAATCCCATGCATAACGTACAAATATTTTACCAACTTCATATTCGCTAAATGGTTTTAGTTTTTCACCCAAAGCCATTTTTACAAGCGATGCCGGTTGATTTTGTCCGGCTGCGGCTGTAAGATAGATCCATGCAGGAAAGCGTGGATTAACTTCCATGATATACGATTTACCATCAGCAGTTTGCATTACTTCCAGTTCACAACCTCCACGCCATTTAGTTGCTTTAATAAATTTTTTTGCTAGTTCAATATATGAACTGTCGTCGAGGGTGATTCCTGCCCATGCTTTTCCTTTATCAGTAATATAAAGTTTACGCATCGGAACGACACTGATTGTATTTCCTTCTCCATCGCCCAGAGCAGCAATATTTATTTCTGTACCATTAATAAATTCTTGTACAATTATAGGTAAACCCCATTTTGCCTGAATTTTATAAAAAGCTTTCTGTGCTTGTTCCAGTGTGTTGGCAATAATGGCATCGTAAAATTTACCTTTTACCACCATCGGATATTTTATTTTTTCAGCTACTTTTTCTAAATCTTTTGCTTCAAAAATTACTTTATCTGCAGGTACCATCAGACCATGTTTTTTTCCGAAATCGTAAAGTTTCACTTTGTCACGGGCTTCAAACTGATCCAAATCTGGGAGAAAAGTACTAATACCCATTGCTTTCAATTTATCTCTTAGTTTTATAAAGTTGAAAAGTTCAGCATCGAAATTAGGAATGATAAGATCCAGTTTTTCGATTTCATGAATATGAATCAACCGACCAAGTAAACTATCTGTTCCTGCCGAAGGATAAGGAATCTGATAGGTTTTATCCACCAAATCGTGCATGTAAATTCCAGGTTCAAGTGCCTCGTATGATAGTCCGATAATACGAACATCAAAATCTGTACATTCCCGAATAGCACGAATCACCGCCACGCCTGGACCGGGACTATCGATAGCATTTAGCGCAGTTACAGCTATTACAATTTTTTTTTTCTTTGCCATGATTTCTTAATCTGAAATGCCGTAATCTTTCAATTGAGATTCGAAATCATCTAAATCTTTTACAAACTGACTTTGATCCACATCATATTTAGCACAAATTATTTCAACTATTGTTTCTGTAGATTTATTATCCTTCAACAATGAAATAATATCTGTTCCGATAGGATTTGCCGAAAAGGAATCACCAGTTCCCGGGTTAAAAATAAACCCTTCTTCACTCGTTGCAATGTTTTTTTTTAATTTCATGGTACTTAAAAATACAAATTAATATACAAATGCTACATATTAACATTTTTACTGTTTGAATTGTTCAAAGATAGAGGTAGTATTAAAATAAATAAAATTGTTTCAGTGAAATGACATATTCTTTCAGTGAAAAGTGTTTTAATTCAAACTAGTCGACCAATTTAAAGTTACTTAATTAGCACGCGATTAACTATATATTCATTTATATACTTCTTTTTTGAATAATTATTTGCTAATTTTGTGAGTTATTATTGCTTTGGTAACCGCTTCAAGCGGTTTGTCGGATGCGATGTGCCATTTTACATAACATCACACTATAAAAGTAATTGTATTCAAAGATTCTGTTTTTTCGGAATCTTTTATACTTTTTTTTGTGTGAATTTCTCATTAATTTATTTGAAATGCGTACAATAATTTCAAATGGGCATAAATTAAACTTTATCTTTACACCCTTAAAATTATTTATAAATAAATGAACAATTTCTCATATTCTACAAGAATTTTCGGTTTCCTGTTACTTATTTGTTTAAGTGTTTCCGGTTTAAAAGCAGAAATGTTCGAACCAGCCAGTATCAAAGGATGTGTGATTGAGAAATCATCGGGTAATCCACTTGAATTTGCAACCGTTATTGTAAAAAACAAAAAAGACAGTGTTATCAATCAGAGTGTTACCGACAAAAACGGATGGTTTGTATTTAAAGGTATTCCAATGGGCGAATATCGCATTAGTTACAGTTTTATCGGATTTGGAAAAATCGATTCTGTTCCGGTAGCCATAAAAACGATAAATCAGAAAATAAATCTTGGAAAACTATATATAACGGAAGCCGGGCAAATGCTGAATCAGGTGGAAGTGGTGGGACAACGTTCTACTTTTGTAAATTCCATTGATCGCAAAACTTTTAATGTCGGACAGGATTTAATGAGTAAATCGGGTTCTGTAAGCGATCTAATGCAGAATATTCCTTCTGTTCAGGTGGATATGGACGGAAATGTAAGTTTGCGCGGTTCGGAAAACGTGACCATCCTGATTGACGGAAAACCTTCGGCCATGATGAAGATTAACCGGGCAGCAGTGTTGCAGCAAATGTCGGCAGGTAATGTGGAAAAAATCGAAATCATTACCAATCCTTCGGCAAAATATAAACCCGATGGCACTTCGGGCATTATCAACATTGTGATGAAGAAAGACCGCAACCTGGGCATGAACGGAAATGTAACTGCTAACGTGGGTAATGAAGGACGATGGAACTTAAACGGAATGTTGAGCTATAATCCCGGTAAACTGAATCTCTACGGCAGCCTCGGTGTGCGACAGGACAATCGCTCCCGCATAAACGATGTAACCACCAACAGCTACGATTCTATAAGCGGTAAATTTCTGAATTACTCGCGTACCTATTCCAAAGGAAATTCTCGTCCGGTTTCGTATATCGGCAACGTGGGTTTTGACTACAAACTGAACGACCTGAATAAGTTTGGCGCTTCGATAAGCTATAACTACCGCACTTATTTACTCAACGACACGACCAATTATGTTGTTAAGGATAACTTATTAAATACAACCCTCAGCTACGACCGTCCACGTTACCGCCCCGAATGGGAATCGGATTTGGAGTTCAAAGCCTTTTATAATCATAAGTTCAATAAAGAAGGTCATGAGTTGAATTTTGATCTGACAAGTTCCATTACCAACGAAAGTGAAGATACTCATTTTACAAATTTTTATTATATACCTGCCTTTGCTACAACCAAAGAACATACACTTTACACACACCAGTGTTATGATACCGAGTTTTCGGCTGAATACAGTCTGCCAATGGGCGAAGACTGCAAGTTTGAAGCAGGTTATATTTTCCAGAATGTGAGTAACGACCTGAATCTGATTCGTGATACCACCCGAACTGTAAATCCCGACAGCTGGTTTAATGATCTGCAACGTTCCAACCGCTTTATCCGTAGTGAAAGCACAAATGTATTGTATGCTACCTACGAACAGGAAATTGGTAGATTAGGATTCTTAGTGGGACTTCGTGCCGAACATACTACGACAAGAGCTAATCTGGTAATTCTCGATTCAATTATCAATAATAATTACTTCCGGTTGTATCCAACCATTCATGCCTCGTATAAGCTGGCTAAAATGCATGAGTTGCAGTTGAATTACAGTCACCGTATACGCCGTCCCGAAGACGAAGAATTGAATCCCTTCCCCGAATATCAGGATATGCGGAATATTCGCGCTGGTAATCCTTTGTTGTTGCCCGAAGATACGCATTCCTTTGAGTTCGGCTATCAGTATAAAAATGATGCCACCACTTTTCTTTCCACCCTGTATTACCGCAATTCGTACAATCTGGTAACTAATATCATTCAGGATTTGGGTAATGCTGTTTATAAAACCACACTGGAGAATTTATCACAAAGTCAGGCTGCCGGGCTGGAGTTGATCCTGTCGTCGGGCATTACAAAGTTTATGACTTTCAACATTGCCACCAATGCATTCTACAATACGATTGATGCTTCATCGTTGGGTTATAGTTCCAGCAAGTCCAACATTGCCTGGTCGGCCAATGCCAATGTGAATTTCAACCTGACTAAATCAACTGTTTGGCAGTTTACGTCTAATTATACAGCCGAAACACTTACTCCACAGGGAAAGCGGGTTCCGTCGTTTGTTCTTAACAGCGGACTGAAACAGGATTTATTTAAAAAGAAAGGTGCGCTCATTCTTACGGTTTCCGATATATTCAACAGTATGCGTTACCAAACCGAAATTGATATTCCAACCATGAAGCGCATTGAAATTCGCCGCCGTAGCTCACAAACCATTTACCTGGGTTTTACCTACAATTTTGGTGGTTCGGATAAGAAACAAAAAGACAATCTGAAGTTTGATAATTCGCTGTAATGACAATAATTTAGCAATTTATAAACGGACTTACACTTGCTGCTGTACGATTACATCATGTGGATGCGTTTATTTACAGCTTAAATAAATCCACGCGATGCAATTCGTGCCCGAATTGGTCACCTAAAGATTGATATTTATTGAATATTTTGGATATATTGAATAATAAAAAAGACCGTAAATCATTTATTTTACGGGCTTTCTCCCCAAACAGTTTTTTGCTAATTCCGTATAATTTATCCTTAGACAACGTGTCAATATCGTAACCCGTTAGTTCACATACAGAAGAATTGTCTTCCATAAAACGAACCGTTTTTAGTTCCGATGCAGGGTACACAGCCCGTGAAACAATGTGGCTCAAAGCAAGGGATACATCTTCATCGCTCCAACCACGGGAGCTTAAATATCGGTCGATGCCTAATTCCCGAACAGCTTGCAAGGACAACCATTCGGCCCCCATCTCACGTACATCCTTGTTCTTCAAGGTATTCAAATCAACTGTATCAATATCTTTCTTGGGGTCGGCTGTACCCAAATCGACTTTCTTTTATCTTATCATGCGTTGATAAAGCACTTCTACAAAAGTTGTAACTGCAGCATCTTCAAACAAACTTTGTTGGCCTGTAATCCGATTGCATATACCTTTCTCAATCAGGTCAATCTGGTTGCCACTAAAATCACTCAAAAATCCAACACTCAAAACGGTACCCTGGCGTACTTCGTCAAGTACGTTGCGATTGCTTTCTACCAAACGAAAATACCAATCGGATTTGTCTGTGTTGGGGTTGTGGCGATATGTAGCTTTAAAATACATGTCGCAAAGTTGCAAAACATTTTTCAATAAACAAAGTTAATATGCGGTGCTGCGAAGCACTTTGAAAAACAACTAAATTGATTTACAACCATTTATCATTTGAATGAACCTTTTTGGCTATAAAATAGACCTAATTTGATTATTTTGGACCGATTATGCTGCAAGATGGGTTAACAATAAAATACTAACTTTACCATCCAAAACCATTCTCTATTGGTTTTGTTTTACTTTTATATTGAGCTAATAACTATAAACCGATTAATTTTTTTTTATACATAACTAGGGTTTCTGAAAAAGAAATCAAAAATTGGATAATTATTAACTATGTGAAATCAAGAAAATTTGGTAACAGCGGTCTCGAAGTGTCAGAACTTGGGCTGGGTTGTATGGGCATGAGCTTCGGATACGGTGTGGTACCGATAAAAATGAAATGATAGCTTTGATACGTAAAGAGGTGGAAAGTGGCGTAACTTTCTTTGATACTAAAGAAGTGTACGGTCCGCTTACCAACGAAAAACTTGTAGGCGAAGCTCTAGCTCCTTTATGCAATCAGGTACAAATTGCCACTAAATTCGGATTCGATGTGGGTGGAATTGCCGGCGGACTCAATAAAAACTGACTAATTGAACTTTGACTTCCCACAATTGTTTATAGCAGTAAAAATAAAACAGCAATAATGAATATGAAAGTAGAAATATGGAGTGATGTGATGTGCCCGTTTTGCTATCTTGGAAAACATAAGTTTGAAAATGCACTTGCACAATTTTCTGAAAAAGAACACATTGAAGTTGAATGGAAAAGTTTTCAATTGAATCCAGAACTAGTGACTGACCCAACTATCAGTATTCATCAATATCTATCGGAAATTAAGGGATTTCCAATAGAACAGGCCAGACAAATGAATAATCGGCTTATTCAGGCCGGAAAACCATTGGGTTTGGAATATAATTTTGATAAAATAATAGTTGCCAACAGCTACATGGCTCAGAATCTTATTCATTTTGCCAAAGTACAGGGCAAACAAAATGAAATTGAAGAACGACTCTTTGAAGCATACTTCACAGAAGGTAAAAATATTGATGATAGTTTGACTCTCATTCAATTGGCTAAAGAAATTGGTCTGAAAACAGAAGGATTGAACGACATTCTTAAAACTAAATCTTATGCTGAGCAGGTTGAAAATGATATCTCAGAAGCCCGTAAGATAGGCATTCGCGGTGTTCCATATTTTGTATTCAATGGCAAATACGGTGTCAGTGGTGCTCAGGAAAGTCCGGTATTTTTGGACACACTCAAAAAGTCATTTGCAGATTGGGCAAAAGATCACCCTGAAATTGAACGTAAACCGCAAATTTATAGTTTTAAAGCAGAATAGATTTTGGAAAATCGTCACCTACCATTGTTTATATAGTTTTAGGTAGAAACTTGGAAGAGATTGAAATTTTATGTTTTTACTTAGAAATCTTTGTCGTAACTGTTTTTTTAAATTGACGTATTGATATTATTGTGATTCATTATTATAACAAAAAAAATATCAAGTTAAAAAAACTCACTCATACTGAACACTTTTGTAAGTTCAGCGTTAATTAATTTACAAAGCCAACCCAACCACTAAAAAAGTTGAGAGAGTTTTAGCGGCTTAAAAATCAAAAAAATACAGTGGCTTCAATCAGAACTTTCAATAGGAAGGTTCTGATTTTTTTTATTGATACTTGAGAAACTCTCTTTTTTAGCAAAAGATATATTTCTGAGACAGTAAAAATTGACTATCTTTGCGTTCAAATTGCAAGATAACAGCATGTTTATTAAAACAACTGATTATCAGCTATTTTGCCTCAACATAAAATACATAAAACCTCAAAATAAATTATGATTTTATTTTTCCGGACTCCCGCTCTACACCTTTACGCCGTACAATCCAACAATCCGCTGAAAGTGGAAGACGTGCGAAAACTCGAATGGCTTTTTAGCGAAGCTACTTTGCTTGAATCCTCAACAGTAAGTG
The DNA here is from genome assembly GCA_037134195.1 of Paludibacter sp. Lineage (GTDB taxonomy): Bacteria > Bacteroidota > Bacteroidia > Bacteroidales > Paludibacteraceae > Paludibacter. The sequence continues at coordinate 25,531 of JBAXMR010000055.1, forward strand.
GAAACTATATCGGCCCGCGCCGCGAAATGATTACGCCATGGAGCACGAATGCCGTTGAAATCACTCAAAACATGGGTATCAGCGGCATTCTTCGTATTGAAGAGTACAGGCTAATGCCTTCCACTCCTTCCGTGCAGGGAAGTCTGGAATATGACCCGATGCTTGAACGGATTTATTCCGGACTCAATCAGGATATTTTCACCATCAACAAACAACCCGAACCGATTCTGTATATCGACGATGTGGCTGCTTATAACGATCAGGAAGGGTTGGCGCTGAGTGCCGATGAAATAGAATACCTGAATCAGGTTAGCCGAAAAGTGGGTCGTAAACTTACTGACAGCGAGGTTTTCGGATTCTCACAGGTGAACTCGGAACACTGCCGCCATAAAATCTTCAACGGACAATATGTGATTGACGGCGAAGAAAAAGAACTGACGTTGTTCAAACTTATCCGCAAAACTTCGGAAGAAAACCCAAATAAATTGGTTTCGGCCTACAAAGACAATGTAGCTTTCAATGCCGGACCAAAAATTGAACAATTTGCTCCTGCAAGTGGCGATAAACCCGATTATTTTGAAACTAAAGAAATTGACTCGGTTATCTCGCTGAAAGCAGAAACACATAACTTCCCAACAACTGTTGAACCTTTCAACGGTGCTGCTACCGGAACCGGTGGTGAAATTCGCGACCGGCTAGGCGGTGGTAAAGCAAGCTTACCGATTGCCGGAACAGCTGTTTATATGACTTCGTATGCCCGTAACGATAACAGCCGTCAGTGGGAAAAATCTATCGCACCCCGTAAATGGCTGTACCAAACCCCTGAGCAGATTCTGATTAAAGCTTCGAACGGAGCTTCCGATTTTGGAAATAAATTCGGACAGCCACTGATTTGCGGTTCTTTGCTTACATTTGAACATCAGGAAAACGATAAGAAATTCGGTTACGACAAAGTAATCATGATGGCCGGTGGTGTTGGTTTCGGCACGATGCGCGACGCACTGAAAGGCGATGTGGCTGCCGGTGAAAAAGTAGTGGTGATGGGTGGCGACAACTACCGCATTGGGATGGGTGGTGCTGCCGTTTCGTCGGTGCAAACCGGATCATACGATAATGCTATTGAGCTGAATGCCGTACAACGTGCCAATCCCGAAATGCAGAAACGTGTTTCGAATGTGATTCGTACATTGGCCGAAGCCGAATCGAATCCGATTGTTTCTATCCACGATCACGGTGCAGGCGGTCACCTGAACTGTTTATCGGAATTGGTGGAAACTACCGGTGGAAAAATCGACATGTCGGCTTTGCCGGTGGGTGACCCGACTTTGAGTGCTAAAGAAATTGTGGGCAACGAAAGTCAGGAACGTATGGGAATGATTATTCGTGAAAACGATATTGAAAAAGTAAAGAAAATTGCCGAACGTGAAAGAGCTCCTTTCTATGTGGTGGGCGAAACTACGGGTGATATGCGATTGACTTTTGTGATGCCCCCTAGCCCCATTAAAGCTGATTTAACTACATCTTCTCCCCATTCAGGGGGCATGGGGGCCAATCCTATCGATTTGGCTTTAGAAGATATGTTTGGTAAGCCGCCGCGTATGGTAATTACCGACAATACAATTGAAGAACATTATGCAGCTCCCGAAATTTCGGAAGACAAACTGCAAAGCTATATTGAAAATGTGCTGCAGGTTGAATCGGTGGCTTGTAAGGACTGGTTGACAAACAAAGTTGACCGCTCGGTAACGGGTAAAATTGCCCGTCAGCAGTGCGCCGGTGAAATTCAGTTGCCATTGAACGATTTGGGTGTGGTTGCGCTTGATTTCCGCGGGACAACAGGTATTGCTACATCTATCGGACATGCTCCGTTGGTAGCAATGGCCGATTCGGAAGCAGGTTCTGTTATGGCTATTGCCGAAGCATTGACCAACATTGTGTGGGCACCATTGAAAGAAGGATTGGACAGTGTTTCGCTGAGTGCCAACTGGATGTGGCCCTGTAAGAATCCGGGTGAAGATGCCCGTCTGTACAAGGCCGTTGAAGCCTGTTCGGATTTTGCCTGCTCGCTGGGAATCAACATTCCTACCGGAAAAGACTCTCTTTCGATGACTCAGAAATACGGTGACGATAAAGTATTTTCTCCGGGAACAGTTATTATTTCGGCAGGAGCTGAAGTTTCCGACGTGAAGAAAGTGGTTTCGCCGGTATTGGTAAACGACGAGAAAGCAGCCGTTTATTATATCGATTTTTCTTTCGACAGCCACAAACTGGGTGGCTCGGTGTTGGCTCAAACGCTGAATAAAATTGGCGACGATGTACCCACTGTAAAAGATGCCGAGTACTTCAAAGCTGCATTCGACAGTATTCAGGAACTGATTGCCAAAAACCTGATTCTGGCCGGACACGATATTTCGGAAGGTGGAATGATTACAGCGCTGTTCGAAATGTGTTTCGGAAATGCAAGCGGCGGTTTGAACGTGAATATGGACTTTATTGCCGAAAACTCGTTGGTAACCATGCTTTTTGCTGAGAATCCGGGTGTGCTGATTCAGGTTAAAGATAAAAGAGCTGTAGAAAAAATTCTGACCGAAAACGGTGTGGGTTTTGCCCGCATTGCCACGCCGATTGCTGAACGCAGAATGGAAATTACCCGCAAGAAAGAAGCTTATTCTTTCTCCATCAATGCCATGCGCGATTTGTGGTTCCGCACTTCGTACCTGCTCGACCGCAAACAAAGCGGCGAAATATGTGCTCAGTCCCGTTTCTCCAACTATAAAAACCAGACGCTTAAGTTTGCCTTCAACGAAAGTTTCATCGGCAAATTCTCGCAGTTTGGCATTTCGCCCGACCGCAAAGAAAGTGGTATTCGTGCAGCTATTATCCGCGATAAAGGAACAAACGGCGAACGTGAAATGGCTTATGCTCTTTATCTGGCCGGTTTCGATGTGAAAGACGTTCACATGACCGACCTTGCCTCGGGACGCGAAACGCTGGAAGATGTGAATATGATTGTGTTCTGCGGTGGATTCTCCAACTCCGACGTCTTAGGTTCAGCCAAAGGTTGGGCAGGCGGTTTCCTGTTCAACGAAAAAGCCAAACTCGCACTCGATAATTTCTACAAACGTAACGATACCCTGAGTCTGGGAATCTGTAACGGCTGTCAGCTAATGATTGAACTTGGACTGATAACAGCCGAACATGATGTAAAACCCCGCATGTTGCACAACGATTCGCACAAGTTCGAATCGCAGTTTGTGGGACTGACCATTCCTGAAAACAACTCGGTGATGCTTGGTTCGCTCAGCGGAACGAAACTGGGTGTGTGGGTGGCTCACGGTGAAGGAAAATTCTACCTGCCGAAAAACGAAAGCGAGTACAATGTGATTGCCAAATATGCATACAATAGCTATCCTGCTAATCCGAATGGTTCAGACTATGCAGTGGCGGGTATTTGCTCAGCCAACGGTCGTCACCTTGCCATGATGCCGCACCCCGAACGTGCCATTTTCCCATGGCAATGGGCACACTACCCTGCCGACCGCAAAGCAAACGACCAAATCACCCCGTGGGTGGAAGCGTTTGTGAATGCACGGAAGTGGGTGGAGAAACACTCCTAAGAGTTTATAGTTCATAGTTTACAGTTTATAGAAACTGAATCCCGTTTTCATTTGAAGGCGGGATTTTTTTGTATGGAACAATAATCTAAAATTTTTAGTACATTTGCAGACATTAAAAATAATTATTAATAACAACTTCCCATTCTTATACCAAATGTATTTATAAAATAGTCCAATTAGTGTAATTGGATTTTTT
>JBAXMR010000056.1:0-29240 GCA_037134195.1 Paludibacter sp.
GTTGGGTCTTCGTGCCTCGACCACACGAAGCCCTATGTATTATGTATAATAGCTTCGGGTTGTTTTTTTTCTGGCGCATTTCAGGCACGGTGGTGGCGGTTGGAGTGCCTGATTTCTTTTTTGCCTGTGTATGGATTGGCTTATTGATTTTTTTGAGGAACGAGAAAAAGCAATGTGCCAACTGTGGGTTGATTGTGCGGAGGCAGGCAAAAAGACTCCCGCAATGAAGCGGGACAAGTTGTGCAAGCCCTGCACTTCGACAAGCTCAGCGAGCTGGCGAGAAAGGGTGAGGATTTACTTCGTGAATCCCAGCTGCGCTTGGCAGAGCTTAAACAAGTTTAGCTCTGCACTCGCTGGCACGGGATTTTTGCCTGCCGTTGGTTGTTTTGCAGAGCTGCACGTAATAAACTAACAGGTGAAACCTGACCGCTTATTAGTGGATTTTAGGGACAACGGAGATCTTGGATAGTCTTCGTTATTCTAGTCTGTCAAATCTTTCGTTTATAAGTTGGATGTATTTTTCTTTGAAATCAGGACTTAAAAAACTGATTTCTATAAACTCAATCCATTTTCCTTTGGCTTTCCCCATTTTTGAGAAGATATTGGCCTGCTGTTTTGAATCCAGTTTCATATTTCCAAATGCAGTCTCAAAATCTATCCTATTTAATTTTCTTTTTTTTCCATTAAGCGAAAGCGCTAAATCTTCATCATCTTTGGGATTTACCAAGACAGTTGATAACATATCGTAAGCCGGAGATAAGACAGGACTGTTTTGAGCATCATAAATCAAGGAAAAGTTTTTCAAATGCATATCAGCATTTCCAGTCAGAAATGAGAATAATACGATTTCGGCAAAGTTGACCAAATCCAGCCCCGAATTTGTTGAGTATTTTAGAATCGTCTTTGCAACCTGTTCGTAGGAGGCCAGGTATTTGTGTTCGGTTTGTTTTTCTGTGAGTTGACACATGTCTTCCATGTGTAATTTTTTTTCTCCTTGCCTGTCGATACGTTTTGTGATATAAGCCAACTGACCTGATTGCAGTCGAATCAATGTGTGTGGAACAGTTTTGACCTTAGCTAGTTCAGCCAGATGCATGGTGAGATCTTCCACCTCAGGCATTTGAGGATATTTGTCAGTTGGCGGCTTCAATATATAGTTTCCCCAAAGTCCAACTATCGTAAAGCGTTTAGACTCTTTTTTATTTTCGCCTTCGCTCAGATTTAATGAAAGTTTAGGTTGAACTCCTGTAAGTGTAATCCGACTTTGTATAACACGAAGTGCCAATTCTTTCATTTGGTTTCCGTCATAAGGTAATTCGGGAGGTGTAGCTGATCCAAATATTTTTCTGCTACAAACAGAATGGAAATCAAATTCTTTTTCGGATAATGGCTGATAGCAATATAAGCAACGCATAGTAGTTTCTTTTTTACAATTCGTTATTTTCGACGGGTAATATGCTGACTGCTCCGATACAATCTTTACAACATGCCAGTAATAAACCCATTCTATCGCGGGGATTTAGTTTCCAATTTACTTCAGCAATGTCTAATAACCAACCTTCGGGTATTAACCCATCAAAAAAAGGGAATAATACAGGACTATCAAATGCAGCCTCCTGTAATGGTAATGTAAGACTAACCGCAACCGGTTTATCGCTGCTACTGAGGTAGTTTTTTTCGTAGATAAAATGAAATCCATTTTCGTCCTGCAAAAGGAAACCCGCTGTTTTTTCGTTGAATTTAATTTCAGCTTTTCTCATTTGTTCTTTGTGATGAGGTTAATCAATTGGCTCTATTCTTACCGGGCCAAGTTGATGACCAAACAGTTGCAATACCTGATTTACTTTATCTAACCTTAGTGTTGGTTTTCCCTGTTCCAGGTCGCGAATAAACCGCAACCCAACACCTGCTTTTTCAGCCAATTCCGGCTGTGTTAGTTTGGCGTTGTTTCTTTTTGATTTGACGAATTCAGCTATAGTCATATATAATTTAGTGTTAGAGAAAATACAATTATACCCTTTCGGGTGCAAATATAGTATTTATTTTAGAATTATATCCTTTCGGGTATAAATTATTTGCTTTAATTGATTTTATACCTTATCGGGTGTAAATTTAGCGGTATTTAATAATTTATTATAGCTGTTCGGGCGGACAAAGGGGACGATGCTGACAAATAGCATCTTTTAGTTTAATTATCATTAGATGAAGTGATTGTGTTAACACACATTGAATTTGGATAATTAAATTAATCCCCTTCACCCTCTTTCTAGCAATGCTATGAAATTAAATTCTATAGCTTGCATTGTCAACAGAGTAAGTGATATCGAAAAACTGTTAAGGTATGCCTAATCGCATTGCTTTACGATAGTAAAAAAACCTATTCTACCAACCCTTAGAAATTTCATCAGTTAATCCACACAGGTTGAATATATTAGCTATTTGAACATAAATTGAAGGTTAAAAGTAATCAGTTGTTGCTTATTTATAATTTAGTTGTAGCAGTTCAAAAAATGGTATGGTAAATGCAAATAAATATTATCTTTGCATATTCATATTCCAGAATTAGTCATCCCACTGTATTAGTAAATTTCTTTAATGCATGTATTTCCCTGAAAAAACATTGCGTTTTCACAAGCTGTATTCAACGATGATTTGTTTGATAATCTGTTTGTGTTCATTTGTGCCGACTGGTCTGAATGCTCAATTTCAGGAAATTAAGTTTGAACATCTCACCCTTGATAATGGGCTTTCCCATAATACGATAAAATGTTTGCTCAGAGACTCAAAAGGATATTTATGGATTGGCACCGGTCATGGATTGGATCGATATAACGGAGAAAAAATTAAAATTTTCGAGTATTCGGAATCGAGCCCCAACAGTTTGTCCTACAACTATATCACTTCAATCTTTGAAGATAGAGAACATTCTATTTGGGTAGGTACAACTTCCGGACTTAATTTATTTGACAGAAAAACTGAACAATTTAAACGCTTTTTTCATAGCGAATCCGATTCTTTTTCTATAAGCAATAACATAATAAACTCTGTCATTTCTGATAAAAGAGGTTCCATCTGGATAGCGACCAGATATGGATTAAATTTATTCCTGAAAGAAAAAGGAATTTTTAAAAAATTCTTCCCTAGTACAAAAAATCAAACAGAGATAAACAACATTACTGACTTATCCATTGACAAAAATGGAATAATTTGGTTTTCAACAAATAGCAATCTGGTTTGTTGTATAAATCCTATTACAGAAAAAATAATTTCTTATACAGTTCCACTTAGTTCTACCTGGAAAGCTTTATCTTCTATTGCAATTGATCCAGTAGGCAATATTTGGATTGGAACAAAAGCTGATGGTTTGATCTTATTCGAACCTAACAATAAAAGATTTACAAAAATTCCGATAAAATCAGATGGTACTGGTAGTTTTGGTGCTGATATAGAGGATTTATACATTGAAGATGCTGCACAACTGCTCATTGGAATCAATGGAGGCGGCTTTGCCCGTCTGAATCTAAAAACCAGAGAGATCCAATATTGCAGAAACAATCAGAACGACCCTAGCAGTTTAAACAGTAATGGAGTGTGGTCAGTATACAAAGATTCAGAGGGCCTTTTATATGTAGGAACCTATAATGGCGGGTTAAATATATACAACCCTAATAAAGGTAGATTTAAAACCTATAGCCATAATCCCCAAAATCCTAATACGATTTCCAGCAATTTTATTTTCCGTTTTTTTGAAGATTCTTATGGTCTGATCTGGATAGGTACCGACGAAGGAGGTTTGAGTTTGTTTAATCCTAAACTTAATACTTTTAAAACCTTCAAGAATGATCCGAATAATCCCTATAGTATTAGTGGCAATACAGTACTCTGTATCAAAGAGGACAAAAACCACGATATCTGGGTTGGGACCTGGGCAAACGGGTTAAACCGTTTTGAAAGAAAGAGCGGTAAATTTTACCGTTACCAATCCAGAAGCGATGATCCTACATCGCTCCCTTCTAATAATATTTTCGATATTGAACTTAATGGCAAAGGTCAAATTTGGGTGGCAACTTATGAAAAAGGCGTTTTTTTGTTTCATTCCCGAAAAGGAGTAATTAAAAGATTCATAAAAAATAATGAAGGAAAGAATTCGATCAGTAATAATACAGCAAGATTAATAAAAAACATCAATCCTCATAAATTAGGATTTGTCACATTGAATGGCTACTGTGAGTACGATAGTGTTCGTCATTGTTTTACAAGCATTAAGGCGCTTGACAAAACGCAACTATACGATGTACACAAAGATGACAAAGGAAATCTTTGGGTTGCAACTTACGATAAAGGCCTCTGGGTTATCGACAAGAAGGGGGTTGTAACAAAATATTCGAAAGAAAATGGATTCCCTTCGGATGTTGTAATGGGTATCGTTTCGGATAAAAATAAAAATATATGGATATTAACAGATGTAGGTGTATCAAAGTATGATCCCCGAAGCAATCGTTTTCTCCACTATTCATCACTCGATGGAATAGTAGGGAAACAATTTACTAATAACGCTATTTTATATTCACGGGATGGAACATTATATTTCGGAGGGAATAATGGTTTCAACACAATTAATCCGCAATCTGTCCATCCTAATAAAATAATACCTCCGGTTTATATTGATGAATTTCGAATTTTCAACAACTTAGTTACGCCTAACACAGCAGAATCTCCTTTGAAGGTAGTAATATCTGAAACCAAAGAGATAAACCTTACTTATAAGCAATCAATGATTTCTTTTGGGTTTACTGCCGTAAACATGACTTTTCCCCAAAAATCAATCTATGCGTACCGGATGAAAGGCTATGATAAGGATTGGAATTATAGCACTGCCGATCGCAAATTTGCAACCTACACCAACCTGGAGCCCGGCGATTATACCTTCGAAGTAAAAGCGACCAACAACGATGGTATTTGGAACGAATCTCCTGCAAGTATCCGAATAATAATAGCTCCTCCTTTCTGGAAAACAAATATCGCCTATCTATTGTATTTAATTCTATTTATCGGAGGTATATTGAGACTCAGGTATAGTATTACAAGAAGATATGAATTGAAAAACCAACAAGAATCAGAACGATTAGAGTCTCAAAAGACTAAAGAACTTTCTGAACTTCGGCTCCGTTTTTTCACTAATATATCCCACGAATTCCGCACACCACTTACTTTGCTGATTGGGCCCCTGAACCGGTCTATCCAAAAGGCTGTGGCTGCCAATCAACCGGATATAGAGGCACAGGTTAGATTGGCGTTGCAAAATGCCAAAGAACTTGAACATCTTACGGATCAATTACTTGATTTTCGGAAAATTGAAACGAATAATATGAAACTTGATTTGGTGCAAGGAGATATTATTGTGTTTCAAAAGAACATTTATGATAAATTCAAATTATTAGCAGAGACTAAAAAGATTGATTTTGAATTCGTTCACGATGGAATGAATGAAAACGCCTTTTTTGACGCTGATAAAATTGAGAAAATATGTAATAACTTATTGTCAAATGCCTTTAAATTTACAGCTGAAAATGGAAAAATTACTTTCAAAGTAAATGCAACAAGCCTATCGCGTGTGGAAATCTCTGTTAGCGATTCAGGTAAAGGGATTTTGCCTGAACATTTAGATCTGATTTTTAATCCATTCTATCAAGTACCGGAAATGAATACCCAGACCAATGCCGGAACCGGAATTGGTCTGGCTTTGTGCAAAGAGTTGATTGAACTACACAAAGGAACTATTCAGGTTAGTAGCGAAAGTGGTAAAGGCTCCTGTTTTAGCATCGATTTCCCAGTTACAAGAGAAAGTTATGATTATCAACAGGATGTGCCTGAACTAATTATTTCAAATGAGCTTAACATACTACAAGATGTTGATCATCCATTTGAAATGTCTCAGGTCAATTTACCAAATCAAGTAGCCGATATAAATAGTCCGCTCATTCTGGTTGTTGAAGATCATACCGGACTAAGGGAATATGTGATGAGTGTGTTGTCACCATTCTACAGAGTCATTAGTGCTTCCAATGGGCGAGAAGGACTGGAAATGGCATTGGAAAATTCTCCTGATTTAATCATTACCGATGTGATGATGCCTGAAATGAATGGAATCGAAATGACCAGTCAGATAAAAAAAGACATACATACAAGCCATATTCCAGTGATTATGCTTACAGCACTTTCCTCCGATGAAAATAAAATCAAAGGGTTGGATATGGGAGCAGATGACTATATTACCAAGCCGTTTAATCATGAATTATTATTATTAAAACTCAGAAATTTATTTGAATTAAGGCAGAAGTGGCGTGAATATTATAAAGTAAATTTTGACAATTCGAGTTCTGAAGAATTGGATGAGCCTCAAACTTATCTTGTCAATAATGAATTGGATGAGAAATTTATAAAACGCTGCCACGAACTTGTTGTTAATCATTTGTCTGACTCTGATTTCGACGTGAATCAGTTTGCAGTAGAGTTAAATGTTTCTGTTTCATTACTTTACTTAAAAATGAATGCTTTGGTTGGACAGACTCCAGCTGATTTATTGCGGGATAGCAGAATGAAAAAAGCCGGCGAATTGATTAAACAAAAAGTCTTGACCATTTCTGAAATCGCTACTGAAGTTGGTTTTAATGATTCAAGTCATTTTAGCAGAACCTTCAAAAAGTATTACGGTGTCGCACCTTCACAGTTTCAATAATCTAATCAGATTTATATAAATTAACATGTGTTCGGTATAAGGCTTATGTCTGCAACTATTATAAATAGCTATTAAACAAGGAAATAAGGGCTTTTATACCTGGAGAATGTTTACTACTAAGGGCTCAAATCATTTTTTAAAATAAGGTTTTTATTGAAAACCTTAGTAATAACCTGTAATCCCTATCAAACCTCACCCTTATTTTATTTTGTAGATATGATTACCTGAGCGGTACATTTTTCTGATGTCAAACTCACATTAAATTATTTTTCTGATTCTTTTCGCCAGACCGAACTATTCGATCTGGCTTTTTTATGTCCCGTACACCGGACCCAAGTTCATTGAAGCGCTAAATTATAAAAAATGCTGTTGGCGCAGTTGTTTTGTGGAAAAATTAATCTGAAAGAAGCCAATTTAAGCAATGAGGAATATAAATGGAAGATTTTACATCATAAATGGAAGAATGTACAAACTCATCTATTTTTTTCAATCTATTTTTGCAAAGAAAGCTTAACGACATTATCAATTGACCCACAAACTTTACAGATAGAAAGTTGAAATTACAAAGTCAAGTGAATGAAAACTATAGCGTATACCTTAATAAAAAATTCGTATCAATACTTCGATTAAAGAATGATTTGGTAATTTCTTTATATATCTGTTGTATTTACTGTTCAGGAATAATTTAAACATGAAAAAAAGTATTTTAGCATTTATGTTTTTGCAGTTTTTTGTTCTTCTTTTTGGACAAGGAACAAGCTCAGTCTTCAAAAATTTACCTCAGGATGCAAACCCGGAAATTGTAGGCAAGCATCTTTCAGAACGATTTATGGCATTGCCACACAGCACATTTGGAGCTTTTAAAAATACAGCACCTAAAGAGATTACCTATCCCGATGCGTGTATTTGGGCAGCTGCAATAGATTTTGCACGTAATACAGGAGATAACGATTTATTAAACAGATTAATTAATCGAGCTGAGTTATTGCTTAATGAAGAGGCTCATCTTGTTCCTCCTGCTCAAAATGTGGATAGGGCAGTGATTGGAATTATACCACTTGAGGTGTACAACAAGACACACGATGAACGGTTTAAAAAAGCAGGTCTGATACCTGCTGATGAACAATTTAAAACCCTATCGCCTGAAGAATATGCCAAATTACCTCTTAATAAGCGAGAATGGTATTCGAGTGGGCTTAGCTGGCACACCCGTTTCTGGATGGATGATATGTATATGATTACATCCTTGCAGTCCAGAGCTTACCTTGCAACAAAAGATGCGAAATACATCGATCGAACAGCCAGACAAATGCTAGCTTATATTAAAGCACTACAAACTCCGAACGGATTGTTTTATCATGCCGACGATGTCCCCTTTTATTGGTGCAGAGGTGATGGTTGGTTGGCTGCAGGGATGACTGAGTTGTTGAATATTTTGCCCAAAGACAATCTCTATTATCCAGGTGTAATGAAAGGTTATCAACAGATGATGGTGACATTGCTCAGGTATCAGGATAAAAACGGAATGTGGCATCAATTGATTGACGATGCGAACTCCTGGCCCGAAACTTCCGGATCAGCTATGTTTACTTATGCATTCATAACGGGTGTCAGGAATGGCTGGCTTGACGAAAAAACATATGGACCGGCAGCCCGTAAAGCGTGGATTACACTATGTAGCTATCTGGATGCCAATTATGATTTACGTGAAATATGTGAAGGAACTGACAAGAAAAACGACCGACAACATTATTTAGACCGCAAACGTATCACCGGCGATTTACACGGGCAGGCACCTATGCTTTGGTGTGCTAACGCATTCGTAAGATAAAGAATAATTACTATAAATATTAAATAAAATGATAAACACGAGTTAACCGAATGGGTTTTATTGAAATAACCCTGCGTAAGTATTTGAAACAAAAAAATATTAAATATAATACATGAAAAAATGAAAATTAACTTTGAAATTATTAGAAAATATGCCAATAAAAATTCTTTTTTGATTGTCATGCTGCTATTTTCGAATATAATGTTTGCACAAAACCAAAAAGTAACTTCGTCAGCAAAAGATAAAGTTATAAGTGGTTCAGTGGTCGATACAAAAGGAGAAGCGATTGTTGGGGCTTCAGTGCTATCTGAAGGAACAAAAAAAGGCACCATTACAGATTTGAATGGAAAATTTACATTAACAGTAAATGAAAACTCAACATTAATCGTTTCGTATATCGGATATAACAAAACTGCTGTACCTGTAAATGGAAAAAACACAATAAAAATTGTACTGACTGAAGACGCAAAAATTCTTGATGATGTTGTAGTGGTAGGCTATGGCCAACAACGCAGGAAAGATGTAACAGGATCCTTAGGTAGGGTCGAAATTACAGATATGATAAAGGCTCCGGTTGGAAACTTCACAGATGCCTTAAGCGGACGTGTTGCAGGGGTTGTGGTGTCTGCACCGGATGGGCAACCGGGTTCCGCGCCCACTATCATTATCCGTGGGGCCGGGTCTGTTACTCAGGACAATAGCCCGTTGTGGGTGGTGGATGGTTTCCCGATAGAAAATTATAACAATAATGCTATTAACCCTAACGACATTGAATCCATTAATATTCTGAAAGATGCATCGGCCACAGCCATTTATGGAGCCCGAGGTTCGAATGGAGTAATCCTGTTAACAACCAAGAAAGGAAAACTGGGAGCACCCATCGTTAACTTCAACACCTCCGTCTTTAGCTATGAAATAAACAAAAAGATGCCGGTGATGAATGCACAACAATACCTGCAGTATCAGATTGACAGGGATAATGCTGCGAAAAACTATGCTAAGGATGCAAATGGTGGGATTGTTGTGCCTGTAAGAACCAATACTGAATCCATGTATTTTACTTATGCACCGAATGGATTGGCCGATTATGCGGATAAAACAGTCGATTTACAGGATTACATGTTTCGGAAAGCTTACGGGCAAAGTTACAACCTGAGTATAAGTGGTGGATCGGATAAAACAAAATATTTTGTCTCCGGTAACTTTCTGAACCAGGATGGTATCATGATCAATACAGGCTTCCAAAGGGTACAGGGAAAAGTGGTATTGGATCAGAATATCAACGACAGGGTGAAATTAGGGATAAATGTCAATTACAGCAGGAACCTGCAAAACGGGAGTTCGCCCTTAGCTTCAAATACTCCTCTGTATTCTACATCTGTTCAATCACCTTTTACCAATTTATGGGGAGCAAGACCTGTAACACCATTACAGAGTGACGGTAGCTCTTTTGATTTAATCAATGGTTTCCAGGATCAGCAATTTACAGATGGGAGTGTGACCAACAGTTTATTTTTCAATCCTGTTGTCAATCAAAAGAATGCTTATAATGTCAGAACGACAGACAACCTGACAGCCAACGGATACCTCAATATTGCTTTCACGCCTGAATTATCGCTTCGGTCGACCCTTGGGTATGTGACCAATGCTACAGAAGCTGATGTGTATTATGGCCCCAAGACTTCGCAAGGTAGTCCCTTGACAAACTCCGGGCAAACAAAAGGTAGTAATGGTTCAATCAACAATTATATATATAGCAGTTGGTCTAACGAAAACATTCTTACCTACAATAAAACGATTCAAAAGCGACACTACATTAATTTAACCGGTCTGGTGAGCGAACAGGGTGGAACCCTGAAGTCCTATGGTCTCTCCTCCATATTTTGTCCGAATCCCGATCTGCTTGTCAGTGGGTTGGATGAAGGAACGCCTGTATCAAACACATCGACAGCCTCTTTATGGACCCTGGCTTCGTTTATGGCTAGGTTGAATTACAACTACGACTCAAGGTATTACATAACCTTCTCCAACCGTTTTGATGGTTCATCAAAATTCGCACAGGACAGACAATGGGGTAATTTCTCTTCCGGAGCTTTGAAATGGAGTTTTGCGAATGAAAAGTTTATGAAATCAATTAAAAATACCGTTTCAAGCGGGGCATTTCGTTACAGTCTTGGACAAACAGGGAATAACCGGGTAAGCGATTTTGCCAGCTATTCAACCATGACAATAGGTACTATGGTAGCGCCCTATGTATTTAATAATACAATTCCTGCACAAGCTATTGCGGGGGTCACCGGTAATCCAACTGTACAATGGGAAACCACTACACAATCTAATGTGGGTATCGATTTGGGATTATTCAAAGACAGGATTTTGATAGTCGCCGACTATTATTTGAAGAAAACTGATAATCTTTTATTGAATAAAAGTGCAAGTCCAACATCGGGTTATCCCAACGTGATGGCCAATATTGGTAGTCTTGAAAACAGTGGAGTTGAACTTAGTATTAATACTGTAAATGTCCGTAATAAGAATTTCGAGTGGACTTCGTCTTTCAATATATCCTGGAACCGCAACAAAGTACTTTCTTTAGGTAATGGGCAAATTCAACGGTCAGATGCAACAGGTTTTGATGGTAGCTACCTTTCTACACCTTCCTATATTTCGAAGGTGGGACAGCCCATTGGTCAGTTTTATGGATTGGTTTGGGATGGTAATTATCAGAACGGCGACTTTAACTACCTACCCTCACTGAATCCATCAGCCTTAAACGTGGGAGCGGCCGGTAGCCATTGGTTGCTCAAGGACAATGTGCCTACCAATGGTACTGCACGAGCCAGCATTCAGCCCGGCGATATCAAGTACAAGGACCTGAACGGGGATGGTGTCATCGATGCCAATGACTATACCGTGATTGGGCGCGGACTACCCATTCATACAGGAGGTTTTGGCAATAATTTTAAATTTTATAATTTTGATCTGAATATCTTCTTTCAGTGGAGTTATGGTAATAATATTCAAAATGCCAACCGGATGGTTTTCGAGGGAAATGGTGGAAAGGCAATGACCTATCTGAATCAGTTTGCCAGCTATGTCGATCATTGGACACCCACCAATACCTCAAGCCCTAACTACCGCATTTGGGGTCAGGGTAACCCCGGAATGTATTCTTCCCGCACAATCGAAGATGGCTCGTATCTGCGTTTTAAAACACTATCCCTGGGCTATAATGTGCCTGCAGATTTCTTAAAGAAACTCAAGCTGAAGGATTTCAGAATCTCTTTCTCGGCGCAGAACCTTTTGACACTAACCCGTTACAGCGGTTTCGATCCTGAAGTAAGCAGCTACAACAGTGTATTGACACCCGGTTTCGACTGGAGTGCGTATCCTAAAGGAAGAACGTATGCCTTAGGAATTGATATGAAATTTTAATACAGACTTTAAAAACATAATATAATGAAATCAATATATAATATAACAAAATGTTGGAGAAAAATAGCTCTTTTGATGGTTGTGGCTATTCAGATGTCATCCTGTCAGGATTTTCTCCATACAACGCCGGTCGATTTTGCAACACCGACAGCCTATTACAATAGCCAACCGGCATTAACATCTGCTTTGGTGGGAATCTATTCGCCTCTTTTGCAGAACGATACCTATGGATATGCTATCCCCATTTGGCAGGAAGATGTAACGGACGAAGGATATTTTACTACTAATGGAAACACAGTTTCAGCGTCGAATGATGTGGCTGTCAACTTGCAGTCCTATACCAGCACTGTACCAACTAACTTCTGGAGAAATTGTTACGTAGGGATAGAAAGAGCCAATCTGTTGATTGCCAATATAGGCAATGCCCAGGGGGTAGATACCAGCTTTGTGAAGGCGGTATTGAGCGAAGCGAAGTTTTTGCGGGGCTATTATCATTTTATGTTAGTACAAAACTTTGGAGATGTTCCTCTGAAAATTACCCCCACCAGGGATGCCACCCAAACCAATGTTCCCAGAACTCCTTCGAAGGACGTTTATGCACAGATTATTAAGGATATGACGGAAGCTGAAGCCGGTTTGCCTACTTATCAAAATGCCACTTATTCCAATTCTACCAGCCGTATCACCAAAACAGCTGCCGAAGCCATTCTTGCAAGGGTATGCCTCTACATGGCTGGAAACCCCATCAACGACAATACCAAATATGCCGACGCACAATTTTGGGCGAATAAAGTAATAAGCTCCGGCTTACATTCCCTTTACAGCATGACCGATACGGTAGCCAATGTAAAAAACCTTCGCGGTCAGATGTTGGCCTATCCAGCCAGTACTGCCTCCAACCCTTTTTACCCGGCCTATAAAAACAACGGATATGCCCAGTTATTTTTGAATATGGCTACCAATGTATATTCGCCCCGGGAATCCATGTGGGAAATCGATGCGAACTCTGTATCCAATACAATTTATAATATGAATACCAACGTTGGATGTCAGACTGGTATCAGCGATGCTAACGATGCTGTTACCGGTGGTTGTGTCCCCTATACCTGGATACATCAATACCTTTACGATTTGTATGCCAGCGGTGACCTGAGACGGGATTGGGCTATTTCTCCCTATGGGATTACTGGTGCAACCGGCGTCAGATATTTCTATACTACAAAAAACAGCGCTGCCGGCAAACCTGATGTACTTAACAGATCGGTAGGGAAATGGCGCAGGGAATATGAGCCTGTGCCTGCCGGATGGTCCGCAAAACCGAAATGGAATACGCAATTCAACTTCCCGGTGATCCGATATTCCGATGTGTTGCTGATGCTTTGCGAAGCCATAGTCATGACTACCAGCGGTTCTACCGGTTCATGTACTGATGCTACTGCACTGGATGCCATCAATCAGGTACGAAGAAGAGCTTTTGGATTAAATCCAACAACAGCAAGTGCTACCTATGACCTGACGAGTGTAACTCTGGACGAAATTCAGAAAGAACGGGCCCGCGAACTCTGTTTCGAGGGAGTGCGTAAAGCCGATTTGATTCGTTGGGGCATCTATTTGCAACGCATGCAGGAAGTTTTAACTCTTGACAATAATAGCTATCCCGTTGCTAACAGAATTTTTGCAGTTGTATCTCCGCAAAACACCGTGACCGGGGGAACCAAAGTGCTGTTATGGCCCATTCCTTCAAGTGAAATGCTGGTAAATACAGCAGCTACCCAAAACCCCGGGTATTAATGCAAGATAAGGATTGAATCTAATAATTTTAAAATTTAAACAAATGAAAAAAATAATATTATTAAGTACTATAGTCGTGGGGCTTGTATTAATGAATTCCTGTAATATGGAAATTCCAACAGCGGATTTAAATTTTGATGTTTCCTCGTACAATAATGCAATGACAGCAACCACGACGTTTCATGTGAACGACACCGTGAATTTTAAATTCGATGGTAACCCCGATTGTATTACTTTTTATTCAGGTGAGCCCGGCCATGATTACAGGTTCCTGGGCAGAACCGTTCAGAAAAGTTACGCAGATACTTTGACTTTCGATTCGAAGATGGATACTGTAGCTACAAATGGAACACTCAAATTGTATATTTCCACCAATATGAGTGCTAATAATCAACACAATACGCAGGATTCTTTAGCGGTTTTGGCTGCCAATTGGAAAGACATTTCGGGCAGAGCCACGTGGGCAACTTCTTCCACTACTGTTTCTTCGGTAAAAGTGAGTTTGAATCCTGAAGCGCAAACTGATAGCTTAGTATATTTAGCCTTCCGCTATCAAGCTGCTGCAGGTAGTGCACAATCATCGTGGTCTATCTCCAACATTTTATTGAAGCATACGGCTGACAATGGGGTATATACCCTACTGACACCTGCAACCATCGTGACTCCTACTTCGAACCTGACCGGAACTCTCCCCGCTTACAGCTTCAGCTGCGGTTGGGGTGTTGTGGATTTGCAGCCGCGTATCATTTTCAATAATAAATACATCAATCGTGGTGGTTGGATACCGTATAACGGAACAACTATTTCGGCCTCTGGTGGCCCTGGTTTAGTGCCCGATACGCATCTAAGTTATTGCAGCGCTGCATCAACTAACCGCTTGGCGGCAACAGGCTTATATAAAACTCCTGCCAGTGCCGTACAAATCGATAGCTGGATAATTGCCGGTCCGATTGACTTGTCTCGTGTTTTACCAGATATGGGTGTTCAGATTAAGAACTATGGAGAAAATGCCATGACTATGAGCAAAGGATTTTATGCTTCACTGAAATCAAACTTTACCTATCGATTTACAAAAGCAGGAACGTATACTGTGATTTTTGAAGCAAGCAATAATACAAAAGATGCGCAGGTAAAAACAACCAAGTCAATTACCATAACTGTCCAGTGATTAAAGAAATATTATCTAAGTAGTGGACAACATATAATGTCGTATTTTTGAAGATGAATAGAACCTGCATGTGTTAGACAGGTTCTATTCCTGTTTTACTTATAAGAATTATACGACTTGTTTGTCCCTATTACTTAAAACTTAGTAACAATATATAAACAAACCCGAATTTAATGAAAAAATTAAAAATCTTTTCTTTCTCAGTAGCAATGTGTATGAGCTTATGCTCGGCTATGGCTGCATCCGAGATTAAAGTTACAGCCAACGAAAATCAACTCGAATTAAAAGCTGCCGGGGTCGATCCGCTGACAAATGCCCGCCAATTTCTGGGTTGGAGAAATCAGGGCGATAGCGCTTGGGTAGAGGAATTGTCATCCTCTCTTATTACCAAACAACTGTCAAAAAATGAGATGAGTATAAACGGAAAGTTTGGTTCGGTGGTATCCAACGTTGTGGTCAAGCGAATTGAGTCTAATGTTTATGAATTTTCAGGATACATTCGCAATACAAGCAAAAAGACCGTCGAACTGGCAAGGTTTCATTACCTTCACGGAGAACTTGCTCCCGATGTAAATTTTATCAATTGTTATAATCTGAGCATTGCTAAAAAGAATTATTCCAGCGGATCAAAACGAATCTCAAGTGAAAACGGATGGAAAAAATGGGATGTGAATTTCCCGAATTTACACGATCCACTCCACGAACAGCCCAACTGGTACTCATCAACCGATGTCGGATTTTTTTCGAAAGGATTCAATGAAGAAGGGTGGTTTATGGGATTCTTTGGACAATGTACCGCATTCGGCGAGGTTGGATTTAAGGTAAAAGTTGATCCTTCTGTATTCTATTCAGGTGTTTTGCTCGATAATATTATTCTCGAACCGGATTCGAGCCGTGTTCTCGAAAAAATGATTGTGTATGCCGGTGACTGGCAGGATGCCATGGCCTATTGGGTGAAGCTTGCAGCAAAAGAGCGTCAAGTTAAATTTCAAACCAAACCATTGGTTGGTTATTGCTCGTGGTATCAGAAAGATAGAAAAATCGATTTTGCCGAAATTGACAAGGCAACCAAAGAGTTTGCCAAGATGCCTATTCCTCCTGGTGGACGAACCATCCAACTCGATGATGGTTTTCAGGTGATGCCCGGCGATTGGGGACCGAACAAGAAATTTGCCAAGGTATGGAAAGATCTTCCCGGCATGATATCGGCTACAGGTTCCATACCGGGATTGTGGCTTGCACCGACAGCCATTTATGAAGCGCACCCCGTAGCGAAAGAACATCCGGAAATGCTACAACAATTTTCTAAAGGAACGCAACCCATCTATTTTTCAAACTGGGGATGGAGCAATGATAGTACCTGGTATTTAAAAAAACCAGGGACAGGTAAAACTTACTTTCTAGATCCCGATCAACCCGAGTCTAAAAAGTTTATCCGTAATTTGCTCTCTGAAACGGTAAAGCAGGGCTGGAAGTATCTAAAACTCGATTTTACCTACACGCTCTCCACTGCCCGCAATGCTTATAACCGTAAAAAGACAAAAATGGAGTCTTTGCGTGATTTGTACGCTCTGTTTCGCACATCGTGTGGTCCCGATGTTTTGATCAATGCCTGCATCGGAACTCCTGAACGATATGCACTAGGGTCTGTCGATATACTTCGTACCGGCGGTGATATTGGCGGAAGTTGGGATAAGGTAAAGTCGGTGATCAAGAGCACTGTTGCCCGATCGGTTACAAATGGATATTGGTGGCAAGCTGATCCTGATGTGTATTTTATGCGACCTCAAAAAAATCTAAATCCAGAAGAAAATTTCTTGCTTACAGGTAGTATCGGACTTATGGGTGGTCTGTTTTTGACTTCCGATTGTCCTTCGCAATGGAGTGCAGAGGGAAGAAAAGTGGTGGATGCTTTTTACAGCAAAGAAGGACCAAAGGTTCCCATTCAACAACGCATTGTGATGGATGACGCAAATATTTTAAAAGCCTACCTGGTTCGTTATTCTGATGAAAACAAAAAAAGTTGTTATCGCGTGGGAGTCTATAACTGGAGTGACAATACTGTTAGCACTACCCTGACCTTGAAAGAACTACATCTTAATCCCAAACTTCGTTACAGCGTAAAACCGTTTTTTCATAATCAAGTCATCAAAAAAGAGGATGCTGTCATCATGGTTGACCAACAACCGGCGCACAGTTTACGGATTATAGACATTGTGGAAGAGTAATTTTCCTAAAAAGGGTGCTTTTTAAAAAGCCTATTTGATAAAAGGGTATATGACTTTAAAAGTGAAAATCAAAAAAGTAGAATTATGAAAAGAATCTTTTTTTTCGCATTCGTTTTACTCAGCATGCAGTTGACTCACGCTGCATTGCCCGAGCTGGGCTGGGGGCCGGTGATCACTACCGGATTGAACCTGTATGTTTCTACCACCGGAGCCGACACAAATGACGGCTCAATAAATACTCCTTTTAAAACGGTGGCGAAAGCACAGACCTACATTCGAACACTGAAAACCACAACCGGATTGCCTACCAATGGTATTACGGTCTGGATTCGTAGTGGTCGATACCAAATGGCACCATTGCTTTTCACTTCAGCGGATAACGGAGAAATGGGAAAACCAATAATTTACCGTGCTTACCCTAATGAGTCAGTGTCTATCTTCACCGGTAAACCAATCAATCCAGCCAACTGGAAGCCCTTGAATGCCGATGCACGATTAAGGGTCAACCCGAAAGTTAATCCCGATAGTTTACGCGAAATTGATATCGCTGCCATGGGAGTTTCCAATACCAATCCATTTCCGGATAGTTTTACGGCAAGCTGGTCGATTTTTGATTTTGTGGTGAATAACCAGCGACAACCCATATCGCAATGGCCCAATTTAGATGAAAATATCCGCCAGATAAATGATCCGGGCTGGACTACCTGCAACGGTTCGAAAGATGTTCTGACCTTTTATTATGGTCCCGGAGGAAAACCAGCGGATGGAAATTCGACCAATGAACTGGACTTGGATGGAACCAACCGCGCTGAGCGTTGGCGAAGTTCAATGGCCGGAGGGCATAATCTCTGGCTGAAAGGTTTTTGGAGGCAACCCTGGTCGCCGACTACGGTGCGTGTGGCCGAAGTGAATACACAGGGCAACTGGATAAAACTTGCCGTGAATGCCGACGCAGGGATGGGAAGTAAATATTCTGCCAATGCAGACGCTGCCGGAACTTACCGTGTGGGCGATGGCAAAGAAAAATGGATTGCCATCAACTACCTCGACGAAATTGATTCTCCCGGCGAATGGGCTTACGATTTTAAAGATAAAAAAGTCTATTATTATCCCTCCACCGACCTGAGTAAAGCGGATGCCTACTTTGCCGACAACTCTACGGCTGTAATTTATTGCAACGGCGTTTCCTATATGCGTTTTATTGGACTTACCATCGAAGGTGGACAGGGTAGCGGCTTTACGATGGCCAACACCTCTAACATTTTTGTGGGAGGTTGCACCATTCGCAATGTGGGTTCCCACGGAGTTTTTGATAATGGCGGAATGAATAATACCTATCAGGGAAACAACTTTTACGAAACAGGAGCAGTTGGCATTTACCTGTATCGAAGCGGAAGCCGCTCAACCCTCACCCCTTCCAATAGCTCTGTATTGAATAATCATGTCCATCATACCGGGAAATTAGCAACAGGTTATGCCGTTGTAATTAGTGAGTGCGTGGGTGTAACCATGAGTCATAACCTTATTCACGACGTACCAGCAGGTGGTGTAATGTGCAGCGCAGTAAATAGTTTTTTGGAATACAACGAAATTCATAACGTAGCGTTAAAAGCATCGGACATGGGTTGCTTTTATGATGTAGGGCAATGGACCACCTATGGTAATGAAGTGCGTTACAACTTCGTTCACCACGCCAACCGAGCCAACGGATATTACTCCGACGATGGCGCCAGCGGGTATAATTATTATAACAACATCGCTCAGGGCATATTGAATCCCTTTCTTACGGGAGGCGGTCATCATGTAATCGGTCGTAACAATTTAATTGTGGATGCACTTAAAGCCTCATCAATTGATGAGCGTGGAATCAGCCGATCCTATTTTGTCTCTTCTGCCACTTATGGAGGACAAGTAAGAGCTATTAACCCCAGGTCAGAACCCTGGCTGTCATTTGGAAAGCAATTGGTGACTAAATATGGTTACGCCGCCAATGATACGCTTTGGGGTTGCACGCTCGATTCGCTATGGCATCCTGAATACCCCAACGGCTGTAAGCTTATTGACAATGTGGAAGTTAACCCAAAAGGCTTCAGTAAGCCGACTCACGGAACGGTCACCGTTGCAAACAACGTTTCCATTGCGACAGTAGCTGCTGCCGGATTTTTCGATTATGCCAATTTGGATTTGCGCACCAATAATACTACGGTGTTGGGTAAATTTCCCAATCTGAATACCGTTTTTCCGTTAATCGGGTTGATATTGGATGATTATCGGGTAAGGGTTGTAACGAAAGCCGAAGTTGGCGGTTTGTCCAATCGTGGGGCAGCGGGCGATCCGTGGAACGAAGACCCTGTACACCCTTAAAAACAGTTGTTATGAAAAAATATATTCTTATTTTTTGTCTATTGTGCGCAGTTTTAGGCGTTAAAGCTACACCGACAATCAAACTGGTTAGTCCGTATGCCACGCCCGATTCAGGCTGGGTAGTTCGTGGGGCTGTGAGTTTTACGGTAAATGTCAGTTCCACCCTTCCGATAACAAAAGTGGAGTTTTACATAGATAATGTTCTGAAAAGCACCGATACCACTTACCCTTACAGTTACCTGTGGAATACACGGACTTTTACAACCGGAGCTCATACCCTGAAAGCCATTGCTTACGATTCACAATCATCGGCTACCATCAGTCAGGTAGTTACAGTAATGGCTGTGTTGACACTCAAAACAACAACCAAAGCAGCAGTGACAGCAAAATTATTGCCTGCAATGACTGCACTCATTACAGATGTTTCGTTGCGCGATGTCAGCATTTGTGTGGGTGCGGACAAGATGTATTACATGGTGGGAGCGATGTCCGACAACAACATTTGGTGTCGGAATGAAGGAGTAAACCTTTGGCGGTCGAATGATTTAAAAACATGGACTTACGTGGGGCTAATCTGGAGTTTCGAAGGCGATGCAACGACAGCCGATAAAACATGGAATCTATTTTACAATCAACAGTTCAGGGCTTTATGGGATACTAATATCCGTTACCGCGAAGGGAATTACTACCTCTCGTTTGGCAACCCGGTCATGGGAAGTCGGCTGGTCAAAAGTACATCGGGATTGCCTCAGGGACCGTATGCTTACGTTACTCCTGAAACGAATTTGCTGAAAACAACGATTTTCAGCGATACCATCAACAAAGGCAATCTGTATTACGACATGCTAAATACCGGTTGGATGTTTACATACAATGGAAAACAATACCTGTCCACCACCAACACAAACGACACCACCAAACGTTACAGCAGCTATGTGGGTATTGCCGATAGTAAGACCGGCGATTATGGTAATTGGCATGAAGCGTTACCCTGTGGTGGAAATGCTGTTTATTTTACCGATACGCAGGGAAGTTTGTGGGCAACCCTATTTGGCAATGACGATGCTGCCCCGTGGCGCGAAAGAGCCGGTATAGTAAAAATGAGTGTGGATGCAACGGGTAAACTGAAAGTTTCGACAGATCAAACATTACCAACCCCAACAGGGGTTTCGAGCGTGAATGCCACTAATCCGGAAATAAATATTTATCCGAATCCGGCCCAAAGTGTTTTGAATATCACCAATACTGAAAATTCGGAAGTCTCCATATTTGATTTGAATGGAATTCTTATGCAAAAGAGGAGTTGTAAGGATGAAATCAGCCGATTCGATGTTTCAAAACTGAATTCCGGCGTTTATCTTATTCGAATTGAAAAAGATGGACAAAGTAGTACTAATCGTTTCGTTGTCATTCACTAAAACATGAACCAAAGTCAATATTTTGCTACTAAGGTTTTGTCAAAAGGCATCTTCACTGTTGTACACTCAGTTAATCCCGAGAAAATAGTCAATAAAGAAATAATCTAATAGATAATTAAAAAAGTCACTATCACCCATTATTTTAGCAATTACATATAACAAACATCCAATGAAAAAGCACATTTTATTTGTTGTCCTTTTATTTATAATTGGAACAACAGCAGTTTTAAGCGCTCAAAAATCAGAAAGCACGGCTTTCACCCTACCATCCACCTCCATCCGCGAAGAGATTTGCCTGAATGGAATGTGGGATTTTACATCCAATGCTACCAAGCAAAAGACAAGTTTGCAAGTACCTGCCTGTTACGACAACAGCTGGGGCGGCAAGTGGGGAAAAGTCTATTGGGACGCCTTTGGCTTTCCTCGAAACTGGAGTAAAGGAGCTGTTTATGAAAAAGAGTTAGCATTTCCAAACTCTTTTAAAGGAAAAAATGTACGGCTTAAAATGTACGGCTGTCTGCAAACCCATACGGTGGAGTTTGACGGAAAAGCATTTCCGACCGTTTATGATGGTTACGTTCCTCACGTTTATGATTTGTGTAAAGCCACAGGGGATAACTCCAGGAAGTTAAGGGTGCTTATTTCAGATGAGAAAACACGACTCAGTGGAGGTGAAAGCATGGCATCGAAGGGAATCAATGACGATGTATTCCTGTATGCCGTCAACAATCAGTTTGTAGAAGAGGGAATGTACATCCGCACCAGTTTTCAGGATAAGAAAATAGCCTTTGATTTCTCGGTTCGTAATACTGAAAAGAAGCCGACAAAAGTTGTGGTAAAGAGTTTTATTACCGACAAATCGGGCAACGTAGTGAAGGAGATCGATTGCGGAACAAGAACGATTGCTGCCGATACGGTAAGTAAATTTTCCATTTCCGAAAACTGGAACGATGCACACCTCTGGTTTCCGCATGACCCCTATTTATATCATTTAACCACAGTGGTTTATGCACCCAACGGAAAGCCCATCGACAGCTACAAAGAGCGTTTTGGCTTCAGGGAAATAACCTGGAACGGACCGGTATTGTACATCAACGGTCGTAAACTCTTTTTGAGAGGTCACGGTGAGCACTATTTGGGCGATTTGCTAAGTTCGAGAGCGTATTACACCACTTGGCTCACAGAGTTGAAGAAACTCGGAGTGAATTTTATGCGTTTACACGTTTACCCACGTCCCCACGAGTTGTACCGCGTGGCTGACGAGGTCGGTTTTCTGTTTGAGGCAGAACCTTGTTTTCATTTTCTGGTACCCGACGATCAGGAGTTTGCCAAACAGCATTTGGGCGATATGATGCGTGGACTGATCAATCACCCATCCATTGTGATGTGGAGTGTTTCCAACGAATTGCGTTGGAGAGGTGGTGGCGAAAAACCGTGGTTAGTGAAGCATGCACAATCCATTGATAATACCCGTCCGGCTTTCTCTTCCGACTTTAGTGAATTCTCCGTTGCCGGTGATTTGGTGGGGCATCATTACAACACCGAATCGGTATGGAAAGATTGGGAGAAATGTGCACCAAACAAACCCATTATTTGGGATGAGTGCGGTGAAATATGGCAACTAAACCGTCCGTTAGGCAATGGAACAGCCGGATTCGAAGTCTCCTCGCAAGATGTTACTACCGGACTTTACCGCGATGGAAATGACGAAGTAAAAAAAGCGATGGATTTGATTCGTGAGGGTAGCACTTTCTCAGGAAAATTCCACCGAATCAATGCCGTTATACCATGGGATTTGGGTTATGTCTTTTTCCGCTGGCAACCTTTTAACCGCTACCGTGGTGTTGAATTGAACTACCCAACCTTAGAAGGCGTAGGGATGAAACAAAGACAAGTTTTGCCCTGTTCTTCTCCGTTGAATATCTGGGATCCGACCTTGCCGGTTTTTGAACCCAATCCCGGTTATTATCTCTTTGAAGAAGACATGAAATGGGTGCGCTTCAACCTCGAAAGTAAAAACTATTGCTTCTTTGGAGGAAATACAGAAACTATTTCCACGCCACTGTTCATTTACGATGATTTGCGTTATGCCGACCAGGTTTCCTGCAGGGTAGAAACAACCGATGGCAAAGTATTGTCTGAATCAGTACAGAAAATCAACTTCCAACCGGGTGATTTAGTGCGTGATGTAAAATGGACGTTTGACATGCCGAAAGTTGGTTCGCCTACCGAGGTTCGTTTTGTTCGCCAATTCATCTATCAAAGTGAAAAAGGATATGCCGATGTTCGTCAGGGAAAATTGATGCCTCGTTTTTCAACGTCAACAATTGCTTCTACTACTCAAAAGATAGGTGTAGTTGATTCAGAAGGTAAATTAACCGAACTATTGAAAAAGGCGGCTGTCAATTTCGTAACGCTTACGGGCAAGGTGAAAGCAACGGATGCGTCTGTCTTGTTGGTGGTTGGCGAAAAACCTGCCAATGCCGATGAGTTGATGAATGCCGGTGTGAAAATCATTTGTTTTGCAAAAAGTGAAAATAAAACCACTCAAAACGCTGCTCAAAACAATGCTCAAACAAGCGCCCGTCTATTGCTCAACGGAGCACCGTATCGCCTACTAAAAGGTATTTCACAATCTGAATTGACCTACTGGCGTGGAGGAAATATAACAAACGGAATGCCTGTTTTGAGCGATTCGAAGCTCAATCAACGGGTTATTATCTCCGGTGATAAAGATGGAAAAACATCTGCGCTGACTCAATATTATGGTGGAAAAGGAACGATGTGGCAAACAAGTCTTCGCATCATCGAATCACTTGGCATTGAGCCTACTGCCGATGTGTTACTCTCCAACTTGCTAAACGAAGCTCTGAACTACAAACCAGTTGCAACAGCGCATCTTGCCGTTTTTGGTTCGGCTGATTTTGCGAAATTTGTAACCGCTTGTGCTCCGGCAGAAGTGTTGAAAAACCTGACCGATACCAAATTGAAAACGGTGGATCGTTTGTGTGTGGATGCCCGTAACCTAAGTCTTTCAGCCGATGAATGCCGTGCGCTCAGTGCTTTTGCCGAGGCAGGTGGAAAACTGTTCTTCTATCAAAGTGAGCAAGCATCGTTGGAAACACTCCGCAAAGTGGTTTCACCCGATTTGGAACTGACTGAACCCTACATTGGCGAAAAGACAAATTGCATCAAAGCCGCTACAAGCTGGACGTTGCGCACCAGTCCTGCTACTCCGGTGGAGTATTACGATGGTGTTGTGATTCCTCAATCTTTCGAACCGAATTTTGACCCATTCTTGTCGGGACTTTCAAATATCAGCTTGAATTGGGATGGTAATGCACTGTTTTCCAAAGGCATTGCACGAAAAGGAGTTTCTCCGGTTATGGCAGATGCAAAATTCAAAATTTTATTGTCCAATTGGAGAAACGACTGGAGCATACCACCTTTTGGTGGCGAGTATATCAACGAAGGCAAAGATATGCGTCAGGCCTTGTGGTACTTAAATAGAAATGCCGTGTGGGCTTCCACCCAAATGGGAAAAGGCGAGGCCCTGTTTTGTCAGATTCAGCTGTTGGAAGGGGCTGAAAAAGGCGCTCAACTTTTCCGCCATTTGTTAACGCAATGGGAATGCTCGTTGAGTAGCAAACCAACCTATTTCCCTGCCCAAACGGATTTGTTCGACCTAACACCTGCGGCAGATCAACAAACCCGACTAGCACAGGTGGAAAAACAACTGGCAGCACTTACACCGATGAAGAAAATACCGGATGTCCTTTTCGATAAAGGTTCGGGTGAAAAGCAATCGTTGCGTCGTTTGTTGCTGTTGGTGGATAGCAAAATGGAACCGTTGGTACAAGATGTTATCAAAGACCTGAACGGTTTTGCCAATGCTTCTTATTCGACCATTCGTCCTGATTCTCCGGATGATCTGTTGGCTAATTTTGAAAAAGCCACTTCCGGTTCGAAGTGGGACATCATTTACTTTAGCTTCGGTTATGGCGGTGTGAAAGATCTTTCAGCTCCATCGTTGGCAGAGTTCGACAAGAAAGTCATGCAGATTATCCAACGCATGAAATCCGCTAAACCGCTATTGATGTGGTGCTCTCAACCGCCTGTACCGGATGCACTGGTTGGAAGCGGACTAACAAACGATCAAATCAAGCAGTTGAACATACGGGTACGAGCCATGATGGAACAGAACAGTATTTTGGTGAATGATACCTACGGATTTATCGTCTCTAAAACACCGGAATATCTCAAGCAGGATGAAAATGCACTAACTGGCAAATCCGTGTTTTTCAAAGACTTTACTCCTAAATTGCAGAAATCAATCGTTGAGGCGATTAAGTTTTTTGGGAATTAAGCCATCAGATAAATAGATATCGAATTGACTGAGAATCTATTACACCCAACAGCAAACAACTAAGATTTACCACTAAGTCAATCACCGACTTAGTGGTAGATACTTAAACAAGAAACTTTAGTTGTAACTTTATTAAAATAGAAAATCATGCCAAAAACCCACTCCTTCTCAAGAAAAACACCGTTTCATTTCGTGTCGGTATGTAAATTCTCATCAAGAGTTTCGTATGAAATCTTGTTGAGCCTATTGTTTTTAGTTGTTCCATTATTTGCTTTTGGGCAGTTTTATGTAAGCAGTTCGGGTAGTGACAACAATGCAGGAACGTTGAGTGCTCCTTTCTTAACCTTAGAAAAAGCGCGAACGGCTATGCGGGCCTCCTCTACCAAAACCACCTATTTGCGGGCAGGTACCTATTTGCGTACAACCACCTTTCTACTTGACGTGAATGATAATGGTACCACATGGGCTTGTTATCCCGGCGATGCATTAGATTCTCCTATTATCGATGGCAATGGAATTCAGGATGTGATACACATCACAGGTGGTAACAACATTAGCATCAATGGACTTACCGTAAGAAATTATACAAGTCGTGGCATCGGAATACATGGTGGATCACCATGGTCTCCAGCTGCTCCTTATGGCAATTTGACTTATGGTATAGCAGGTGGCAATACCATCACAAATAACATAGTGGAAAACGGTGTTGTGCCTTTGAAAGGATGGGATCGTGCCGGTATCTATGCGATGGGTAATGTGCCTAATACCACTATTTCGCACAATGTAGTGAGAAATACCACCGGTTATGGTATCGGCGTTTGGGATCAAGCTCCTGCCGATCACGACATTACCAATCTTATTGTCTCTGACAATGTTTTGTTAAATGTTTTTAGAGGCGGTACTTGTGATGACGGTGGTGCAATTTATGTTTTGGATCAAAGCGAGAAATCTACAAATATTAAAATAACCAATAATTTTATCCGTGATTATGGCGATTCAGGTTTGTCTTGGGGTATTTATCTGGATAACAATATGTCAAATGCATTGGTTTCGGGGAATATTGTTCAAGGAGCAGGTGCCCAATTCATTAATGTGAATGGTGGACAAAATAACGACATCACCGGTAATATTTATGATATGGGTAATTCTCCTAAAGTTGTATTAGCTTATAGTATGTACACATTCCCCACGCCCGGCAACAAATTTCATAACAATATTATTCTTTCTAACACTACCATGAACACACTTACAACATTGGTAAATGTAAGTGCTGCAATTAATCCAACGATACAAAATAATTTTTACTACAACTACAATGGACCGGTTTGTCCTTTGGGCAATTTAGGAGCCAATGATGCCAGTCCGGTCTCAGGCTGGCCTTCTATTTCAGGCTGGACCTATGATATTGCTCCCGGTAGTGCGGTGTATAAAGCACCGGTTAGTTTCACACCGTTGACAAGAGGTTGGGGACCTACCGGATATACCATTCCGAATACCGGAACGGCTCCATCTTGTGTGAATGCAACGGGTGCAGTTCCTACCACTCCGGTCTCTTTGTCGGCAACTGCAGGTAATACAATGACATACCTTAGATGGTCGCCATTTGCAAATGCTACCGGTTATAAAGTAAAAAGAGCCACCACCAAAGGCGGACCATATAGCAATGTCTTCTCCGCAGGCACCACAGTGACCGAATTTGATAAGTGTTATGTAGATAAAAGTTTGACAAATGGCGTACCCTATTATTATGTAGTCTCTGCAATAACCCCTTCCGGTGAGACAGGCAATTCAACCGAAGTTAATGTTGCACCAAGCGACACTGTGCCACTTCGTTTACCCGTATGTGCAATAACAACGTCGAGTGGCGTAAATGATTTGGAAATATATATTGGTGGTTGCGATAATGGCAATTGGGTAAGATTCGATAATGTAAATTTGAATCCAAAATATACGAAAGTCCGTTTTTATAACGGAGTAGATCCAAGGTATGCCGGCTTACTTGTTGAAATTCGGTTGGATAGCCCAACCGGCACACTCATTGGCACCTATACTACGACTTCTACCGGGGGCTTTAATACCCTTGCAGAAGGAACTACAACCATAGTACCTGCCACCGGAATTCATTCTGTGTACTTCAAATTTGTAGGTGGGTCTGGCGTAGGTAATTTCTATTGGTTTCAATTTGAAACTGGAGCCACCGTAGCACCTACAAGCATTACTATTCCTGCTACTGCGACCGTTCCAATGGGTTCAACATTGCAATTAACACCTGTTATTTCACCATCAAACATTACCAACAAGTCAGTTACTTATGTCTCCAGTAAAACCAGTGTAACAACCGTGAGTGCAACAGGATTAATTACAGCAGT
This sequence comes from Paludibacter sp., assembly GCA_037134195.1. GTDB lineage: Bacteria > Bacteroidota > Bacteroidia > Bacteroidales > Paludibacteraceae > Paludibacter. The sequence goes on from JBAXMR010000056.1 coordinate 27,710, forward strand.
TGCCAAAGGTACAGCTAATATTTCCGTTAGTACAATTGATAGAGCTAAAACGGCAGTCTGTGTAGTAACGGTTACTGATACTCTTACAGATGTGTCTGATCCACAAAACGACTTGATAAAGATATATCCCAATCCGGCATTTGACTATGTAAACATTGAACTCAATCACGAATGCGTAGATGAACCCGTCAAGGCAACCTTACTAAGTTCAAATGGACAGATTGTTTTTCAAAAAATAATAAGACATTCAAGTTCTTACAAATTATCTACAAATTATTTCGCGAAAGGGATTTATTTGTTAGAAGTTTTCACAGGAAAACAGATTATTCGAAAAAAACTCATTTTGCAATAGAGATTATATAAGTTGGAAATTAGTCTTCAAAAAACAGTTAAACGCAAAGGAAAGCTAAAATATACTTATTATAGTATCATCAAAAAAACGCCACTCGGCTTTGCCGCTTGGCTTGCCAAGAAAGGGCGCAATCCGCCAGCTGGCGGAGTTGTTTTTCAGAAGATTGTCGCATCCCCCAGTTTAGCTACGCCTATCGTTGGTTCACTTCGTTCACTATGGATTATACTCCTATCGGAGTTTTTCAGCAGACCCTGTAAAATGAAGTTTTTTACATGTTTTTTGTCTTAAACACACTGATTTTTGGGTAATTTGTGCAGAATTAGAAGATTATACAACTAAAATAGAAGAATATACAAGCCATTTATTTTGCTTCCATCTAAATTTGTCAACCAAAACAGTACATTTAAACTGTTCATAGTTTAGCTTGAAATAGCCAATAAGTTCAAAAAGAAACTATTTATAAATTTTGCCTTTGATCAGGTAGACCCGACTGTAAGTCTAAATAGAAATTTTGACGTGACATATTTGCTTTTTGCCGGACAAATTCTATAAATATAATAATTAATAATTAACAACTAAAAATTAAAAATCGTATGAAAAAAATCATTCTTTCAATCGTTTTTGCACTGGTTTTGACCAATGTGTTTGCAGCTAACTACTATTGGGTAGGAGGTGTAGGTTCTGGAGCTTCTCCGATAGCCTGGGGTGCTGCCAGTAGCTGGAGTTCCACTTCGGGTGGAACGAGTGATGTCTCCAATGCGCCGGGAAGTGGCGATGTCGCTATTTTTGACGGTAATACTACTGGCCCTAATGGAACGAATATGAGTCCGTATGTGAATGTAGCAGGTTTACCCATCAGTATTGGACAGTTGCAAATTTCTCAGGGAGCAAGTGCCAACAATGTAGTAACATTTATGGGTAATTCTACCTCTTTCACAATTAGTGGTGATTTAACTATCAACAGAAATGCTAGTTACTATGGTCAAATATTAGATGCCGGCAATAATCCTATAAGTGTGGGCGGTAATATTGCTTCCAATGCTACTGTCGGCTTTACTTTAGTAAGGATAATAACTACAAATGCATATTCAAATGCAGGTAAAATTTTACTTACAGGAGCAACACCAACTATTGGTAGTGGAATCACAGGTAATATAGTCTTAGGTTTCCAAAGTTTAG
>JBAXMR010000057.1:0-28268 GCA_037134195.1 Paludibacter sp.
TCTAAGAGGCAATGAATTGATAAATGTTCAGATTATATTTTCACAAGCCCTAAGTGCTTTTTCTTCTTCAACTGATAATGATCCTTGACCGCCTATGAAATCTAGGTCTAAATCGTTTTTTATTGTTTTCATCTTATTTTTATTGAAAGTATTTGTTGATTAGTTTAAGAGCAGCATTGGTTTCAATTATCATTACTCGTCCACCAAAATGAAATGCTCCAAGTGTTTTTTCATAATGTTCCACTAATTGCGTTTTTGAAATGAACGAAACATTACCTTCGTGACCACGCTGAAATGAAAGTTTACAGGCAAAAGCCACCAAGTTGCCCGGAACACCAGAGTAAACTTTTGATTTTCCTTTATTGAAAGGTGCGCTTTCGACTAAATGAATAAATACATGGTCAAATTTCACTTCCAAACTTATAAGTCCTTGAATAATATGTGGGTTGTTTACAATAGTCAGTTTATAAACATCTCGCACAGGTTCCTTATATTCATCACGCTAATTAAAAACCCAATTTTCTTTTTTACCCACAGATTTTAAATCAGACATGGTAAGTACCGAAATTTCAGTTGCGAAACTGTCACCCGTAATTACATTTTCTATTGAGTTGGTCAACTTGTCAATAATGAAATCAAGTCCTATTTCTGTTTTCGTTTTCACTCAGCAAATTTACGAATAATATTTATACGTTGCGTGATAGTATTGCATTTTCTTTTGGAATCACAGATCCCAATTCTTTCTTCTTTCTTTTCTGACAGAATCGGAATTAGCTACGCTGAACGTTGTTTCTATCACACCTCGAACAATTTCGGCTGAACTTCAATAATGAAATTCAGCCGAATCTAATTTTTACAGGCAAGGTTGGAAACTTGCTTTTAGCACGAAGTAGCGAGGACGCTACTCCGAAAAGGGGATGATTTATTTGATTGACTCTAATATAGATTTAATCTGGCTTTTGTTTTCGGGTAGATAATTGATTGCAATGTCCCAAATTATCTCATAATCTACACCAAAATATTCGTGTGAAACTTTATTTCTCAGAAGATACATTTCACTTCAGGGTACATTCGGATATTGTTCTTTAATATCAGTTGAAAGATTTTTGGAGGCTTCGCCAATTACTTCAAAATTTCGAATAACGGCATCAACTGTTTTATAGTCCTTTTTAAAGTCTGCAAAAGTATATCCTTCAGTATATTCCGAAATCCGATTGATTGACAACAGAATATCATCGAGATACATGCTGTAAGTCCTATTTTCTTTCTTCATTACATGTATTGCATTTGATTTAGAATCTGATTTTTGATTTGGTATTTTAGTCCGCCAATAGTTACTAAATCTACTTTACGACCTAAAATCTGTTCCAAATAGAGTTCCAGGGTAAAGAACTTCCAACCGATTGGCTTTTCAAATTCTACAAGTAAATCAATATCGCTTTCTTCAGTATTAGTTTCATCGGCATACGAACCAAAAAGGCCAATTGACTTTACCGAATACTCCTTAAATAAAAGTGGTTTAATTTCTTTTAGTTTCGTAACAACTTCATTTTTTGTTTCCATAAATTAAATTTATTTCTAATCCGAAAAGTGCATACAATGTAATCACGATGCAAATATACAACCTTCAAATGAAATTGAAATAAAACTCCTCTCTTTTTTACTATTAAACCAATAATCGGCTGAAATTCAATAATGAAATTCAGCCGAATCTTATTTTTACAGGCAAGTTTGGAAACTTGCTTTTAGCACGAAGTAGCGGGGACGCTATTCCGAAATGAGGCTAACCTGCTCTACATTTTCAATTCTTTTTGCTCTACCGAGCAACACACCGATTGCAAATCGGCGAGAGCAGGAGACAGCGGGCTATTATTATACAAAGCCTTAATTCAACACTTACGATTGTATCGGATTCAAATCAACCGACAAACCTAATGCACCGGCAATTCGGTAAAATGTAGATACTTTGGGTTCCGTTTTGCCGTTCTCAATGCGCGAAATATACGATTTGTTTGAACCTACACGTTTGGCAAGTTCATCCTGTGTCAGATGTGCATTTTTGCGGGCATCTTCTATAAGTTGTCCTGTATAAAATGCTTGTGCTTGTTCTGTAAATCTTTCTCTCGAAGCTGTTCCAACTACACCATATTCATTGTCAAGTACTTCGTTCACTGTTGGATAATTTCTAACTTTATCCATATTAATTCTTTTTCTGTCTATCTTATTCATAAAAAGTCCTCCATTAGTTTTTGTGCTATTGCGATTTGTTTATCGTAATCTCCAGTTGATTTTTTGATAAAACCATTCAATAAAATAATTTCTAATGCATTTATAAAGTTTTCATTATCAATTGCAAAAAGTATAATTCGGTATTCATTGTCCACCGATATACGCATTTCATAGAAATCAGTATTCACAAGACTTTTTACGAATTTCGTACTGACATTTTTTTCAGTACGAATATGCTCAAAAACATAATCCACTTTTTTCCTAGCCCTAACGTTGAGCGAGTTATAATATGAATCATAAGCTGGTGTCTTGTACATTATTCTTTCCATGCTGCAAAGATAATTATAAAGTTACTCAACTGTACAACTTTTCAAATTGTTTTTATTCAAAGCATAATATTTAACGTATAATTCGTAGAACTACCGACAATAAACGCAAAACAATCAACAAAAACGAATTCTTGTTGATTGTTTTTTTATCAATGATAGCCTGACTTGGAGTCAGGCTATTATTTTTCGTATTATAGCTACTATTGTTTTAAGCGACTGGGATTAGAAATAAAATCCCACCAACCAAGACCCACCTTTTGTGCGTTTAATAATCTTTGTGTATATGCACTATGACAGGGACCAAAGACAGCAAAAATTCTATGCAAACAACATTCGGCTGAACTTCATTTCTGAAATTCAGCCGAATCTTTTTATTTGGAAATTTGGAAATTAGCTTTTAGCACGAAGTAGCGAGGACGCTACTCCGAACTGAGGTGAGAAGACAATGAAACTATAAAAAGAATCAGGCTAACCAATCGGTTAGCCTGATTTTTTTGTTTTTTACTATAAATTAAAATCTGCCCTTCCATAAAGCTCGTAACCATTCACCTAATTTAGCTTCAGTAGGGTTGTTTTGGACTTTCCAGATGGATTCTTTCAGAATTTCATCAGGTAGAAACTGCTGGTCGATGAAATGATTCGGAAAATCGTGTGAGTACTTGTAGTTTTTGCCGTAATTCAGATCTTTCATCAATTTTGTGGGCGAATTGCGTAAATGCAATGGCACAGGTAAATTTCCGGTACGCTCAACTAATGCCAAAGCATCGTCAATGGCCAGATATGCAGAGTTGCTTTTGGGTGATGACGCCAAATAAATAGTTGTTTCTGACAAAATAATACGCCCTTCCGGCCAGCCGATTTTCTGCAACGCATCAAAACAGGCATTGGCCAATAGTAAAGCATTTGGATTTGCAAGCCCAATATCTTCGGCAGCCGAAATAACCAAACGCCGTGCAATAAACTTTGGATCTTCACCACCCGCCACCATGCGTGCCAACCAATAAACGGCAGCATCGGGATCGCTCCCACGAATGGATTTGATAAAGGCAGAAATAATATCGTAATGCATTTCCCCATCTTTATCGTAAGCTATAGGGTTTTGTTGCAGTCGCTCGGTTACAATTTCGTTTGTAAAATGTATTGTGCCTTCGGGTTCGGCAGCAACGACCAATTCCAGAATATTAAGCAGTTTGCGGGCATCACCTCCTGAAAAGCGAAGCAATGATTCTGTTTCGTTAAGCAGAATTTCCCTTTTCTTAAGTTCAATATCAGATTTAATTGCCCGGTTAGCCAGTTCAAGTAAATCTTCATTTTCAAGCGATTTAAGCACATACACCTGACAGCGGGAAAGAAGCGGAGTAATTACTTCAAACGAAGGATTCTCGGTGGTTGCACCTATGAGCGTAACTGTACCATTTTCAACAGCACCCAGCAACGAATCCTGCTGCGATTTGCTGAATCGGTGAATTTCGTCAATAAACAAAATGGGATTACCTCCTTGTGAGAAAAAGCGACTTGATTTGGCCTTTTCAATCACTTCGCGCACATCTTTTACTCCTGAAGTTACAGCACTCAGGGTATAAAATGGTCGGTCGAGTTTGTTGGCAATTATTTTAGCCAATGTGGTTTTACCCACTCCGGGAGGACCCCAAAGAATAAACGATGCCACAAGTCCCGATTCAATCATTTGGCGTAGAATGGCCTTTTCGCCTACCAAATGTTTTTGTCCGATATAATCATCGAGGGTTTGCGGGCGAAGTCGTTCTGCTAAGGGTTGCATATCTTTTGTTTTAAGAATGACAAATGTAGGAAAAATGTGGCAAAAGAACAAGTAAAATTCTAAAGGCTGTAATATTTCAAAATCGCTGAAGAAAGTTGACTGTTAGGTATAAATCTGAACAAAAAAAAGACTGTTTCAAGTGTTATATCGAAACAGCCTCTTATTATTCATTATTTTTTGTTATTCCTTTTTGGCAGTGGTAGCAGTTTTCTGCGCCCTTGCAGCAGCTGCGGCAGCTATCTTAGCCTCAGTTGCTTCTTTATCGGGTGCTTTTGCTTTTTTCTTTCTGCGCACATAAGTTCCCGGAAGAATTACATCCAACAAATGTTTGCCTAATAATCCAAGCTTAACTGCAAAACCAAGTGAGATAAGTCCAAGCACTATGGTGTACCAATAATATTCGTTTGGAGTGTAAATAATCAGCTGAATCAATGACGTAGTCAAAATAAGTGCACTAAATACAATTTTTGAGATTAGCATTGGTGTTCTCAACGTTTTAAACCGGGTAATACCGTCAATAATTCCCGATACAGTGGATGCAACCAATGTAAATGGCAGTGCCCATATTGAAAATGTGATTACCGAATGAACTAAAACTTCCTGAAAAGTTGGAAATATCAGGTGAAAAATTATCAACATTGGTGCCAATGCCACAAAAGTTTGTGAAAGGTGAATGGCAATAGGATGAATATCTAATCCCAAAATAAATAAGCGGTTTGCTGAAACCCGTTCTCGGTAGGGTTCAAATACCGTGTGAGGCAACCCACAAGCCGGACATACACCTTCACCCAACTCACTGGCTTTCATTACATATCCGCAGGGACGGCATCTAACTAATTCTTCATCAATCATTTTATGTTTTGTTTTTTGTAATTAGGATGCAAAGATAACAACTAAATGAAAACTGACAAAATTAATCAGCTTATCGGATGATTCTGAAAATATCTGCACCACGTTGTCAATCCACATTCGTTACATTTGGGTTTTCGTGCCTGACAAATATACCTGCCATGCAAAATAAGCCAGTGATGAGCTTTTGGGATAAGTTCTGCCGGAATATATTTAACCAGTTGAAGCTCTGTCTGAAGTGGATTTTTAGAATTTGTGACTAAACCCATCCGTTCCGAAACCCGAAAAACATGCGTATCAACAGCCATTGCAGGCTTATCAAAAACCACCGAAGCAATTACATTGGCTGTTTTACGTCCAACTCCGGGCAAAGTTTGAAGCTTTTCAATATCATCGGGTACAATTCCGCCAAAATCAGAAATCAGTTTTTGAGCCATGCCTACCAAATGTTTAGCCTTATTATTCGGGTAAGAAACCGATCGTATATAATCGAAAATGACTTCCTGACTTGTTGCAGCCATAGCTTCGGGTGTCGGAAAATCTTTCAACAAAGGTGGAGTAATCATATTTACACGCTTGTCGGTGCATTGAGCCGAAAGTATAACAGCCACTAGCAATCCAAAAGCATCATCGTAGTGCAATTCGGTTTCGGCTATGGGAACATTTACAGAAAACCATGCAATAATATGTTCGTAACGTTGTTTAGTTGTCATAGATAAATCATTTTGTGCAAAATTAAATCAAAAGATGGAATTCGGGCGTACCTTTTTATTATTTTTGCAACAAAACCACGATTTACTTTAAAATGTTTGAAATGCATATTACAATTAACAATAAATTGTGAATTATTAATTTTAAATTATTAATTAATCAGTAAATGGCACCCAGAAAACCTGTAAAAACCATACCAAAACCTGAACCAAAGCCTGAACCACGTCCGGAACCAAAACCTGAACGCAAAAGTCAGAAAACAGTTGACAAAACTGAAAAATCAGATTTTGGTGAAAAACTAAAGTATTTCCTAACAGATGAGCGTACCCGTTTCGTGGTTGGAATTATGATTCTTATCGGAACAGTTTATTTATTTGTTTCGTTCATATCCTATTTCTTCACCGGTGCAGCCGATTATAGTAAATTTGATACAGGTTCAGTGACAAATGTGTTGGAAAAAACAAACCGTACAAGTATACAGAACTGGTCGTCAATCATTGGTGCATATTTAGCCGAAAAATTTATTAATCAATGGTTTGGCATCTCATCGTTCGCGGTTGTTGTATTTGGAATAATTCTGGGGTTGCGATTTATGAAAGCCCGTATTTTTTCTCTTTCAAAGGCCTTTTTTCATTGCAGTTTCTGGTTAATCTGGCTTTCGGTTTTTCTGGGATATATTCTCTACACCTATACAACTTTAGTTCCTTCAGGTAAAGATTTATTTTTCTTCTCCATTGCCGGTCAGCACGGCGAAGGAGCAAGCGAATGGCTCACTTCGTTTGTTGGGCTTCCCGGAAGTTTTATGATTTTAATAGGCACATTACTCATTTACGCGGTTGTTTCGTCGAAAGCTACTATTCCAATTTTAAAAGGATTATTTGCCAAAAAGCCAAAAGCAGAGATTGTTGCAGAACAACCCGTTGAAGTTGAAATTGCTGAAGATGAACTAACTGTTGCTGTTGGTACTGAAATTATACCTGATGACTGGATAACCAAAGGCAACGAAGATGCGGATGAATTGATTATCGAAACGCCTCAAATAGATGATGTTCCTTTTGAAATTGAACAACCCACAGAACCTGAAGAAAGTCAGGTTGAGGAGGTTATTGAGTTGGAAATAAAAGAAACTGAAACAGATGATCCTTATTACAATCTGGCAAAACTGGGTAAATACGATTCAACCTTAGATTTGTCGCACTATATCCCTCCAACTCTCGATTTACTGAAAGTGTATGGAACTGACAACGATACGCAAATCGACATGGTAGAGCAAAATGCAAATAAAAACCGAATTATCAGCACCTTACAAAACTATGGTATTGAAATTGAAACAATCAAAGCTACTGTAGGACCAACCATCACACTTTATGAAATTGTTCCAAAAGCTGGTGTACGTATTTCTAAAATACGAAACCTGGAATACGATATTATGCTTAGTCTGGCAGCTACGGGTATTCGAATCATAGCTCCAATTCCCGGAAAAGGAACTATTGGTATTGAAGTTCCCAATATTGACCCACAAGTTGTTTCAATGCATTCTATTATAGCTTCCAAAAAGTTTCAGGAATCGAAATTTGAACTTCCGGTTGCTTTTGGACGTACAATAACCAACGATATTTTCATGATGGATCTTGCCAAAATGCCTCACTTACTGGTGGCAGGTGCTACCGGACAAGGAAAATCGGTTGGATTAAATGCCATTATAACATCGTTACTATATAAAAAGCATCCATCACAGATGAAGTTGGTTTTGATTGATCCGAAAAAGGTTGAATTCAATATTTATGGCGATATTGAAAAACATTTTCTGGCTAAACTTCCAGATGGCGAGGATGCTATCATTACCGACACCAGCAAAGTGGTGGAAACATTGAATTCGCTTTGTAAAGAGATGGACGACCGCTACGATTTGCTCAAAAAAGCGCATGTCCGAAACGTGAAAGAATACAACGAAAAATTCACTATCCGACATTTGAATCCCGAAAAAGGGCATAGATTTATGCCTTATATAGTGGTTATTGTGGATGAGTTTGGCGACCTGATAATGACTGCCGGTAAAGAAGTGGAAATGCCGATTGCACGTATTGCTCAGCTGGCGCGTGCAGTTGGAATTCACATGATTATTGCCACTCAACGACCTTCGGTAAATATTATTACCGGTGTAATTAAAGCCAACTTCCCAGCCCGAGTTGCTTTCAGAGTTTCGTCAATGATTGATTCACGTACTATTCTCGATTCGCCCGGAGCAAATCAGTTGGTTGGACGTGGCGATATGCTTTTCTCGCAGGGTAACGATTTGGTTCGTGTACAATGCGCCTTTGTCGATACGCCTGAAGTTGAGAGTATTGTTCACCATATTAATCATCAACAAGCCTATCCAACAGCATTTTACCTACCGGAATATGTTCGAGCCGATAGCGATGGAATAGATGCCGGTTCGGTGGATATGAGTAAACGTGATCCTATGTTTGAAGAAGCTGCAAGGTTGATTGTGGCTAATCAGCAAGGCTCAACCTCGCTTATTCAACGTAAATTTTCTATTGGTTATAATCGTGCCGGGCGTATTGTTGACCAACTTGAAGTAGCAGGAATTATCGGTCCTTTCGAAGGCAGTAAAGCACGTCAGGTGCTCGTAATGGACGATTATCATCTGGAACAGATTCTGAAAAATCTTTAATTTTCAATTTAGAATAACTAAAATCATGTTTAGAAAAATATTGTTTTTCATCTCAATACTTACAATTCAGTTTGCAACAGCTCAAAATAATACGCAAGCCGAACAGGTTCTTTCTAATTTATTAACAACAGCTAAAACAACAGCAATAAAAACCGGTTTTAAACTCATTGCAACTGACAAAAACAGCACACAGACCACAAGCGGCACTTTCACACTTAAAGCCAACAAATTTATTTTGGAAATGGATGCGATGAAAGTGTGGTTCGATGGCAAAACACAATGGTCATACATTCAGCAAAACAACGAGGTTTCTATCACCGAACCTTCCGAAAAAGAATTGGCTGACACCAATCCTATGGCTATATTATCGGGTTTTAAATCAAAATGTTTGATTCGTTTTTCCGGCAAAATAAAATCGGATCAGAATCATTGCATTGAGATGATTTCCAATGTAAAAAACAATGATATCGTGAAAATAGAAGTACAAGTGAACAAAACAAATGGGAATCTGTTTTCAATTAAGATTACAACCAAAAATGGAGGTAATTCCATTCTTTTGACTACTAATTTTCAAAAAGGAATTATTATCGCCGACAATAATTTTGCATTTAATCCAACCAAATATAAAGGAGTAGCAATTAATGATTTACGTTAGTAACTCCCTCTGAACAATAAAATATTTTAGAAAAAATGAACGAAAAAGTACGTTGCCTGATTATTGGCTCAGGTCCTGCAGGTTACACAGCAGCTATTTACGCTTCCCGTGCAAATTTGTCTCCCGTTTTGTATGAAGGTATGCAACCCGGTGGACAACTAACAACCACAAACGATGTGGAAAACTTTCCGGGTTATCCTGAAGGAATTACCGGCACTGAGCTGATAGAAGATCTGAAAAAACAGGCTGAACGTTTTGGCGCTGACATTCGTTTTGGTATGGCTACAGCTACCGATTTGACTTCAACCCCTTATAAAATTACAATTGATGGTGAGAAAGTGATTGAAGCCGAAACAATCATTATTTCTACCGGAGCTACTGCAAAATACCTCGGTTTACCCGACGAACAAAAATATGCAGGATCGGGAGTTTCGGCATGTGCTACTTGTGATGGTTTCTTTTACCGTAAACTAACCGTTGCTGTAGTTGGTGGTGGCGACACTGCCTGTGAAGAAGCAATTTATCTTTCAGGGCTAGCTTCGAAGGTTTATCTGATTGTACGCAAGGACTTTTTGCGTGCTTCAAAAATAATGCAGGAACGCGTTCTGACCAATCCTAAAATTGAAGTGCTTTTCGAACATGAAACACTTGGGTTAACCGGCGAAGGCGTTGTTCAGGGAGCTGATTTAGTAAAGCATCGTGGACAGGCCGATGAAACAAAGATTCACATTGACATTGATGGTTTCTTCCTGGCCATTGGACATAAACCTAATTCAGATATTTTCAAGCCATGGATTGAAACGGACGAAGTAGGCTATATAAAAACCATTCCCGGAACACCACGTACAAATATTGCTGGAATCTTTGCGTCTGGCGACGTTGCTGACCCACACTATCGTCAGGCAATTACTGCTGCCGGAAGTGGTTGTCAGGCAGCCATTGAAGCTGAACGATTTTTATCTGAAAAGGCATAGTTAACCCATATTGAAATTTCCTTCAAAATAGGTTTTGTACTAATTCCTAATCAGCAATCCGTTTATGAACTAATAACCATAAACATTGGAAAATCCATTGCGAAAATCCAGGGAGAGTTGTTTCAAGATTGAAACAACTCTTTATTGTTGTAGAAGAGTTATTTCAACCCTGAAATAATATTCTTATCGCAGCGGGAGAATTATTTTACTCTTAAAATAACGTATATTAGAGTTTATATAAGTTTGATTGTTTGTAAGAATAGAACGCGGAAAAACGCTGATAGAACGGATCTAAAACGGATTTTATTCCGACATGTCGGAATGATAAAGACTTAGCTCTTTAAATCAGACCCGATTTATCGGGGATAAAATCCTTTTATTGATCCGTATTTACATTTTATACCGTCAAGTCGGCACGTCGAAATACTCCGTCTGTGCAAATCAGCTAAATCCGTGTATTGCCGTCAAGTCGGCATCTTCGATCAGCGTTCCATTTCTTTACTTTGAAATATATAATTCAATATATCAGATACTTATAACTTGTATAATGCCTATTCTAAAAAAATGGAAATCAACCCTTTGTATTACGGATTATCCACTCAAATTAAACTTGAAGATCTTGGCAACAATAGGCTCGGCATACTTAAAGTGATAAAAAGTCGTATAATTCAAAAAGATGCTGCAAAAATTGTAGCTATTGCCAATCAACTAAAAAGCGTAACCCCCAATGTGGAAGTTACGCTTATTTGCACCCCTAATATATGCTCCAAATCGATTGCTTTGCTGGAAAAAGAAGGTGTTGGAATTCGGTTTGTGGAGTAGAGACGGAAATCATTGCGTCTCTATGATAAATTTTATCAATTTCTAAACACCAACCGTTCTCCATCATAATCCACCACAATAGTTTGATCGCTGTGAACGGTTCCGCCAATGAGTTGTTTGGACAAATCGTTGAGCACAAACTTCTGTATGGCTCGTTTCACGGGGCGCGCTCCAAATTGAGGATCGAAACCTTCGGCAGCAATAAACTGAACAGCCGCTTCGGTAAGTTCCAGTTTTACACCATTTCCAGCCAAAGTTTTTTGAATAATCGAAATCTGCAAACGAACAATTTCTTCTATCTGCGTTTCGTTGAGTGGCGCAAACATCACCAGCTCATCTATACGGTTCAGAAACTCAGGACGAATGGTTTGCTTCAACAGTTCAAACACCTGTAGCTTGGTTTTCTCAATAATTTCCTCCTGATTTTTATCGGTCATACCTTCAAAACTTTCCTGTATCAGCGACGAACCGATGTTTGAAGTCATAATGATAATGGTGTTTTTGAAGTTCACCAACCGACCTTTGTTATCGGTCAACCGGCCATCGTCAAGTACCTGAAGCAGCACATTGAAAACATCGGGGTGCGCCTTTTCAATTTCGTCGAAAAGCACTACCGAGTATGGTTTACGGCGAATAGCTTCGGTGAGCTGACCACCTTCATCGTAACCCACATAGCCAGGAGGCGAACCAATCAGACGGGTAACGGAGAATTTTTCCTGATACTCACTCATATCAATACGCGTCATCATATTTTCGTCATCGAACAGGTATTCGGCCAGTGCTTTCGCCAGTTCCGTTTTACCAACACCGGTCGTACCAAGGAAAATAAACGAACCAATAGGTCGTTTAGGGTCTTGCAGCCCTGCCCTACTCCGCCTTACTGCATCCGAAACTGCAGCTATCGCTTCTTCCTGACCCACCACACGTTTGTGCAATTCATCTTCCAGATGCAACAGTTTTTCCTTTTCGCTTTGCAGCATTTTGTTTACCGGAATGCCAGTCCAGCGGCTTACCACGTCGGCAATATCTTCGCTGTCCACTTCTTCTTTTATCAACGCATGAACACCTTGCATGTCAGTCAGTTTGGTTTGAAGTTGAGCTATTTGTTCCTCGGCAGCTTTAACTTTTCCGTAACGGATTTCCGCCACCAGACCATAATCGCCATCGCGCTCGGCACGTTCGGCCTGATATTTCAGGTCTTCAATCTCCACTTTGGTTTGCTGAATGTTGTCAATCAGTTGCTTTTCGCTCGACCATTTGGCACGCATTTCCCGGCCTTCTTCTTTCAGGTTGGCAATTTCCTCGTTCAGTTGCGCCAGTTTACGGGTGTCATTTTCACGTTTAATGGCTTCGCGCTCTATTTCCAGTTGCTTGATGTTACGGTCGATAATATCCAAATCTTCGGGCACGGAATCCACTTCCAAACGCAGTTTTGCTGCTGCTTCGTCCATTAAGTCAATGGCTTTATCGGGCAAAAAACGGTTGGTAATGTACCGACTCGAAAGTTCCACCGCAGCAATAATGGCGTCATCTTTAATCCGCACTTTGTGGTGATTTTCGTAGCGTTCCTTCAATCCACGCAGAATAGAAATAGTACTTGGTATATCCGGTTCGTCGACATTCACTATCTGGAAACGACGTTCCAACGCTTTATCTTTCTCAAAATACTTTTGATATTCGTCCAGCGTGGTTGCTCCGATAGCCCGCAATTCGCCACGTGCCAGGGCAGGTTTCAGAATGTTGGCAGCATCCATGGCGCCATCGCTTTTACCGGCTCCCACCAGCGTATGAATTTCGTCGATAAACAGAATCACCTCGCCATCAGCTTTAATCACTTCGTTTACAACCGCTTTTAGTCGTTCCTCAAATTCGCCTTTGTACTTGGCTCCTGCTATCAGCGCACCCATATCGAGCGAGAAAATCTGTTTCGATTTCAGGTTCTCGGGCACATCACCGCGCACAATACGATGCGCCAACCCTTCTGCAATGGCCGTTTTACCCACACCGGGCTCGCCAATCAGAATAGGATTATTTTTGGTACGTCGACTCAAAATCTGTAGCACCCGACGAATTTCCTCGTCACGCCCGATTACAGGGTCGAGTTTTCCGGCCTGAGCCTGTTCGTTCAGATTAATGGCGTATTTATTCAGCGCATTGTAGCTTTCTTCTGCCGAAGCAGAATCGGCCTTTGCACCTTTACGAAGCTCCACAATGGCTTTTTGCAATTCATTTTCAGAAATGCCTGCATCTTTCAATACCTTAGTCAACGCATTTTTCTCAGATGTAAAAGCCAACAGCAAATACTCCATGGACACAAACTGGTCGCCGGATTTGGATGAAAGCGAAGTCGCTTTTTGCAACACAGCATTTGCTTCACGACTCAAGTAAGGCTCTCCCCCACCCGACACGCGCGGAAATCCGGCAATCATGCTATCCACAACCGCTTGCAAAGCAGACACATTTACGCCTAATTTTCCAAACAGGAAATGAGTAAGGTCCTCGCCCTTAGTAAGCAAAGCCTTGAACAAGTGAGGCGTTTCGACCACTTGTTGACCATTGGATTGTACCAGTTCGATAGCTTCCTGAATGGCTTCCTGCGATTTGATAGTGAAATTATTAAAGTTCATGGTTGTAAAATTTAGTTGTTTACAAGTTTAGTTTGTTACAATAGTTGTATCAAATATTCGACCAATACGATATTACGGAAATTCTGGCAGTCAAATTCCGTAAATAATTGAAAAGCAAGACAATGTTGCAGCAATTTTGCAAGTATGTCAGTTAATTTGATAGAAGTTTCAATCAAGTTCACTTTTGTAAATGGCATGTTCAAGCAAATCTTAACAAACAACCTGTTTCAAAGCCGTATTTCTTTCTGAAACAATTACTCTGCATTTTGTGGAGTGAATTTCAGACCATCTTCTGAGCACTCTGCATTTTGTGGAGTGATTGGCAGCGGAGAAAATTAAAAAAAATATTTTCAAATCTTGATATTATTTTGTAAAAATATCTTTATATTTGCAATTGATAAATCACTTGTCAATTGTAGTGACAATTGCATTGTATATTGCAACTAATGTTAGCTTTTGTTTTTCGATTCACAACTTTATAACTCAACCATATACATCCAGTTTGTAAATTATTAAAATTCAATATTATGAAAACTTACCTTCTTCTTTTCTGCTGCTTATGCAGTGTTGGTTTAGCTTTTGCTCAAAACCAAGCTTCTGATTTTACCGGAAACAAGAGCGGTCAAGCTCGCAATCCACGCAACGACCTTATGAACTTTGTGCCCAACGAGGTATTGGTGAAATTTAAAGATGCCGTACCTATGGCAGTGGGTGCAAAGCTGAAAGCTGCCGGCATAAGTTCTATCGACAAAGTATTAGCTGCACATGGCATTACTTCGCTCGAAAAGTTATTCCCTGCCGAGAAAAAACCGCTCATGGTACGAATGATGAAAAGCCCCCAAGGAAAGGACATGAAAATACCTGCGCTGGATAAGATTTATAAAATCTCTGTTCCCATAGCAGCAACCAATGCCACTCCACCTACCAATATTTTCCAACTCATTGAAGAACTAAAAGCCCTGCCCGAAGTGGAATATGCCGAACCGAATTACATTTATTCGATTGATAATATGCAACCGGTAGGACCTGTATTAACTGCCGAAGATGTGGCAAAACTTCAAATAACTAAAACAAGAGCATCATTTACACCTAATGACCCATTATACAGCCAACAAGGATATATTCAAACCATAAAAGTTGACTCGGTATGGCAACAAACACAGGGAGACAGTACGCAGATAATTGCTATATTAGATACAGGTGTGGACTGGAATCACCCCGACTTGAAGAATAAAATCTGGACAAATCCAAACCCAGATATTACAAACGACATTAGAGGTTGGGACTTTGTGAATAACGACAATAACCCAATGGACGACAATAGCCACGGTACGCATGTGGCAGGTATTGCAGCTGCCGAAACCAATAACGGTATTGGGATAGCGGGAATATGCCCTAAAGCAAAGATTATGCCTATTAAAGTACTTGCAAGTAAAGGAGGCGGTGATATCGCTACCATTGTAAAAGGTATAAACTATGCTGCCACTCATGGCGCAACGGTTATTAACATGAGTTTTGGTGGAACTTCATATTCCAGCACGCTAGAAAACTCGTTATTAAATGCATATTCAAAAAATATTTCATTAGTAGCTGGAGCTGGAAATGATGCTAAGAGTATTTCTGAGGAAGTTTTTTACCCAGCAGCATTATCCTTTGTATTGGGGGTTCAAAATAATGATTCTTATTCAAATTATGATTCAGATGGACCTATTCATTCTGAGTTTAAAGAAGGTTATAACTATGAATTAAAAGCACCTGGTACCGTTTTAAGTACTGTACCAAATGGAAATTATAGAATTATGTCTGGAACGTCAATGTCAACACCAATAGTTTCAGGTTGTGTAGCTTTATATAAATCTTTTTATAAAGATAAAACGACAGAAGATTTATGGAGCAATTTAATCAATTCATCTAATGATTATATAAATCTTAATAAAGCTATTTTTTATACGGATAAAGTTCCAATTCTTGATTTTGTAAGTTATACTATCGATGATTCTACCGGAGATAATGATGGAATACCTGATGCAGGAGAAACTATTTCTTTGATTATCAAAATTAAGAATGCTGGATATCAGTCGAATAAATTATTTGCAAAAATTATCTCTTCAGATATAAAAAACATTCATATTTTGAATGATTCAGTTTATTTAGGAAGTCTATCAACATATGCTTCTGTCACAAATACTTTAAATCCATTCTCAATTAAGATTGATTCAAATAGTGTAGATGGAATTAGCATACCATTAAATTTAAAAATATGGGATATTGGTTATAAAGATACGCTCAATCAAATTGTCAAATTAAATATTAGTAACGGAAGCGAAATATTAGGAGTATTAGACACAACATTAGTTCTTAAAGCTAATAGAAAATGGGTTGTAAATAATAGTCTAAAAATTACTTATAGCGGACATTTGATTTTACAGGCAGGTTCAAAATTGGTATTAAACAAATATATCATTAATAATGGAATTATTTCTGGAAATGGGAAAAAAGATAGTCTTATTGTTATTGACGGTCAATGTATAGGAGGTACAGGTAAATTAGATTTTCAATATACTAGTTTTAATAATATGTCTGTAGGAATTAATTATATCGGGTATAATGACTACAGATCAAATAATTTTAGCGGAAGTGGCACATTTGTAAATTGCAGCTTTAGTAATTTAAATGGTTTTTTCGCTTTTGGAGGTAACGGATCTTATCAATTCGATAAATGTTTGTTCCAATATATTAGTTCAAGATTTCCTTTTGCATTACCCTCTTCGTTTGTCAATTGTAAGTTTAATAATATTTATTCTAGCTCTCTTTTTCAGTCTTCTGATTGTAAAATTCAAAAATGCGATTTTTACTCTACAAATAGTCTTTTCTACGGTGGAGGAGGAATAGTAAAATACTGTAATTTTGTAAATACAGGCGGATTCAATATTAATTTAGATTCATGTAATTTCTCAAATAGTATAGACAAATTAATTTACACATCTAGTTCTGGTGATGTTGATTACAAAACACACATTTATTGGGGAAGCACCAATGATTCTAAAATATCCAAATTCTATATTCACGATTTTAAAAATGATCCCTCTTTAGCAGAAGTACGGATTGAACCAAAATTATCACAACCTACTGAATTAGCTCATGGTTTTGTATGGAAAGTGCTAATCAATGGCAAAGATGCTATGGATGAAGCTATTGACCCACTGGGAGTAGGTAAGCAACGCTTTGAAATATATTTTAATCGTGCTATGGATAAAAGCATAATCCCTACTGTTAGTTTTGGAGTAAAATTTCCGTATAACCAACAAGTTGTCAATGAAAATGGAGTATGGTCAAACGATGGAAAGATTTTTACAGTGTATAAAACAATTTCATTAACTACAGGTGACGGGACTAACCGGATTAGAGTCTTAGGTGCAAGAGAAGCTAATGGTTGGGATTTTGAAATACCTATTGAAGACCAACGATTCAATTTTGTAATTTCAGCTGCCAATTCTGCTTCACTCGAATTTATGGCATCAGCCGGTTTGGGAAAAGTAAAATTAGAATGGAATAATTCCGATTTGGAAGATGGGTTGGGTTATAATTTGTACCGAATGGAACATATCAATGATTCTACACTTACTGAAGCCGTGATGATTAACCCAACATTAATAACCGATACACTTTATACTGACTATTCAGTAACTCCGAATAAGAAGTACTACTATTATTATAAAGTGTTGCGTACCAATATGTCTGAAACTGATCCATCGAAAGTGGTTAGTGCTACCCCTTTTACAGCCAGTAAAGGTGATGCCAATGGTGACTTGAGCGTAAATGTGCTGGATATTACTACCATTGTGGCTTATCTGCTGAATAATAATCCTCAGCCTTTTATTTTTGAAGCAGCCGATGTGAATAGCGATGCTGCTATAAATGTGCTCGATATTGTTGGAGTAGTAAATAAGGTGCTGTATGGGGCGCAAAAGCTTAAAGGTATAAACTTAGAGCAGCAGGCAAATTTGTATCTGAAAAATGACACTTTGTTTGCCGATGTTAACGTACCGGTAGGTGGTATTCAGTTCGATATGAGCGGAGTCAGCTCCATAGAAGACATAAAGGTTTTGCAAGCACTTCAGGGTTTTGAATCGGGCTATAGTGCTACTGAAACAGGATTACGGTTGCTGTATTACAGTATTTCAGGTAAATCTGTTCCGGCAGGTACGCACATTCCATTGTTAGTCCTGAAAAAAGGAAGCAAGATTACCGATGCTATTTTTGGTGGTACAAACGGTTCGCCTATTCGCGTGAACTTTATCATGACCCGGATTCCTGATATCAGCAACAATATGAATCAAACCGTGGCAGAGTTGGGTCAAAACTTCCCGAATCCATTGAATGGACAAACCACTATTCCGATTCGTGTTTATGAACCTGTAGATGAAGTGCTGGTTCGGATTGTAAACATGATGGGTCAGGAGGTGGAAATTATCCGTATTGCAAATCCGTACATTGGCGAACATTTACTCTCATGGAATCCGGGAACGAACAAAGGACTCTTTGTGTACACGCTCGAAGTCAGAAACGGTAATCAGAAACAGATTTGTCCGAATATGAAAATGATTGTGCAATAGGAATTTTCGGGCTGAAAGCCCAACATATCCTAGCCCAATGGCAATGTCCTGAAAGAACTACGCCTTGGGTATCTATAAATTAAACAATTTGCGTCCTGAAGGGACAAAATAAATCATTTAAAAACAACAACAATGTCACAATCATTATCAAAATTGTACATCCATGCTATCTTTCATGTAAAAAACAATGATTGTTTAATACTACCCGAAGATGAAAAAGAATTATATCCGTATATGGGTGGAACCATAAAAATCTCCAAATCAATTCCTATTATCATAAATGGGACTGAAAACCATATTCATATTTTGTGTATCATGTCAAAAAACATTTCCTTATCGGCTCTTTTAGAAGATATAAAAACCAATAGCAGTAGATGGATTAAAACATTGGGACCACATTATCGTGATTTTGCTTGGCAGGGTGGATATGCGGGTTATTCTGTAAGTCAATCGAAGGTTGATATTGTGAAAAAATATATTGAAAATCAGAAGATTAATCATCAATCTCAAACCTTCGAAGAAGAATATATTCAATTTTTGAAAGAAAACGGGGTTGATTACAATGAGGATTATTTGTGGACATAAATTCTATGTTGGGCTTTCAACCCGCAAATTGTGTGGTGGGTATTCTTTACCCAAGGCGTTGTCCCTACAGGACGTTACCTTGGGCTAGCATATAAAAGGCTTTCAGCCTACAATGGTTTATTGGAATTATCTTTGAGCTGAAAGCCCAGCATATCCTAGCCCAATGGCAAAACCTTGAAAAGGTGTCGCCTTGGGAAATGAATAGAAAAAAAGTTCGGACTGAAAGCCCAACACATTATATAAATCATTTAAAAACAACAACAATGTCACAATCATTATCAAAATTGTACATCCATGCTATCTTTCATGTAAAAAACAATGATTGTTTAATACTACCCGAAGATGAAAAAGAATTATATCCGTATATGGGTGGAACCATAAAAATCTCCAAATCAATTCCTATTATCATAAATGGGACTGAAAACCATATTCATATTTTGTGTATCATGTCAAAAAACATTTCCTTATCGGCTCTTTTAGAAGATATAAAAACCAATAGCAGTAGATGGATTAAAACATTGGGACCACATTATCGTGATTTTGCTTGGCAGGGTGGATATGCGGGTTATTCTGTAAGTCAATCGAAGGTTGATATTGTGAAAAAATATATTGAAAATCAGAAGATTAATCATCAATCTCAAACCTTCGAAGAAGAATATATTCAATTTTTGAAAGAAAACGGGGTTGATTACAATGAGGATTATTTGTGGACATAAATTCTATGTTGGGCTTTCAACCCGCAAATTGTGTGGTGGGTATTCTTTACCCAAGGCGTTGTCCCTACAGGACGTTACCTTGGGCTAGCATATAAAAGGCTTTCAGCCTATAATGGTTTATTGGAATTATCATTGAGCTGCAAGCCCAACATAACTTAATCATTTTCAGATTAAAAATTAAATTCAATGAAAAAGCTTATAATTATATTTCTGTTATTTCTGTTGGTATTGCAACTCCATGCAGCCAATACACTCAAAATAGGAACATATCAAGTATCACCAAATGCTGAATTTGTAGTTCAGCTTGTAGCTGAGAATACTGACCCTTTTGTGGCGTTTCAGGTTGATATTCCTATTCCGGATGGATTTAAATATGTTGAAGGTTCTGCACAATTGAACGCTTCCCGTATTTCGGGGCATGCCTTAAGTGCGAGTTTAGTAACAGGGAATATTCTTCGTTTGATTGGATATTCAGTTGGGAATACTGCATTTTTGGGTAATTCAGGCACTTTAGTGAGTTTCTCACTAAAGTCGGGAGGCGTTCCGGCTATTTTTGCACTTATCTTAAATCAACCTTTGTTGGGAGATAGTCAATCAACGAATATCCTTAGCGGTTCAAGTAATGGTAGTGTAACTGTATTAGCACCGAATATCGTGTTATCAACTTCAACATTAGAGTATGGAAGAGTCCCCCTTGGAAGTTCGGCTGAACAAAGTTTTCAAATTACGAATACAGGAAGTATTGACCTGACAATTACTAGTTTGAATTTTAATGACATTCAGTTTTCAACATCAGAAGTATCGGGTTTCAGTATTGCTCCACAAGCAAGCAAAACTATTTCAGTGAAATTTAGTCCTACTGCAAAGGGAACGCTTTCGAAGCAATTGCAGATTGGGAGCAATGACCCAGATATGGCTACTTCAATTCTAACACTTAATGCAGAAGGATTTGCCGTAAACGAAATTCACACTGGAAGTATCTCAGGTGCTTCGTCAACAACGAAAACACTGGAATTTACATTAAACAACATGGAGACATTTACGGGTTTTCAGTTTGATTTAAACCTACCCCAAGCACTTACTTATCAATCCGGAACAGCTCAATTGTTTCGTTCGCAAGACCAAATTGTATCGGTCAATCAGGTGAATAGTCAAACGCTGCGGGTTGTTGCTTTTTCTGCCGGAAATAAAAACTTTAGTGGTACAAGTGGAAAAGTTCTCAGCCTGGATTTTTTGCTTTACGGTACAGCCGGATTTTACTCCATTGGAATAAGCAATGTCCTAATTGCAAATTCAAACGGAGAGAATATTGTATCTGATTCATTTGGAGGACAACTGAATGTTACTTGCCCATCCCTTTACAGTAATTCACAACTAAGTT
The DNA here is from genome assembly GCA_037134195.1 of Paludibacter sp. GTDB lineage: Bacteria > Bacteroidota > Bacteroidia > Bacteroidales > Paludibacteraceae > Paludibacter. The sequence goes on from JBAXMR010000057.1 coordinate 20,952, forward strand.
TTGGTGATGTATCTATTTTGTCAAGCTCCACATTGCTGCAACGTGTTTATAATTACGGACAAGAACCATTAACTATCAACAAATTACAGTTCTCAAATACTTATTTTAAAAGTAATCAAATTCTTCCGGTGACTGTTCAGCCTTATAACTATATTGATTTACCTGTTATTTTTTCGGATACAATAAAAGGCACTGCAAACGGAACAATCAAGATTTTCAGTAACGATCCCAATAATAACCCGTTTGTAGTTCAATTAGTCGGAAATGCTTTTATTCCCAATTATTTAAAGATAAATACTCCCAATTATGTGCCTGGAGAAAGTAAAAATGTAGCAGTAGAAGTACAAAACGAAGAAGCTTTTGTAGCCATGCAATTTGATTTAAGTTACCCGGTCGGATTTACTCCCGATTTGAATACAATTACACTGACAAACCGCAAACAAGATCAGATATTGGCAGCCATTGCATTGTCTAATACCAGCTTGCGAATTCTGGTTTATAGTCCGGGGCAAAAGCCTTTCTGGGGCAAATCAGGTTCAATCCTTAATATCCCATTTAAAGCAGAATCAGATTTAATGTATGGGGCATATAATTTGAATCTTAGTAATGCGATGATAAGCAATACTAAGTCTGAAAACATACTATATGGAACAAAAAATGGAATATTGAATGTACAGACAACTACCAATACTCAGCATATTACTGACAATTCAACTATTCACATTTATCCAAATCCAGCAAAAGATAAAATCTTTATACAATCTGATATAACCATCTCCAAAGCCGAGATTTATTCAATCAATGGTCAGTTGATGCAAATCAAAGCCGGAAATGACTTGAAGACTTTAGATGTTTCAGGATTGATAAAAGGTTCGTACACCATTCGCTTATTCAGTGATGATAAAGCCGTTATCACACGAATGATTATGAAGAAATAAAAGATTTGAGTTATAAATCTGAATCGGCTGAATTTCATACAGAATTCAGCCGATTCAATTCTGTATAATGAGAAAACAAAGATTTGAACCTATATTACAGAATTTATTATTCACTGATTTTTCAGTCAGTTTTACCTGAAACAAAACCGATATTTCTCCTTTCCAACGGATTCCAATAGGAATCCGATGAAAACCTGTTGGAATCCATCGTGTTTCTGTAGGAATCCAACGGATTCTAGTTGGAAAAGCTCGGAAACCAATTGGAATTCGAATAAAACTAATTGGAATTAGAACAATACCAATTGGAAAAGGAACAAAACTAATTGGAATTGGAACAAAACTAATTGCAATCAGAGCAATTCTAACAGGAATCGGAACAAAACTAATTGGTATTGGAACAATACTAATTGGAATCGGAGTAAAACTAATTGGAATTAGAACAAAACTAATTGCAATCAGAGCAATTCTAACAGGAATCGTAACAAAACCAATTGGAAAAGGAACAAAACTAATTGGAAAAGATCCTGCGTTCTGAATACTTTGATAGCTTGTGACATCTGATTCAATACTGAAAGTGTAGTTGCTATAAAGGCTACAAGTTGAACTGAAGTCATATTTATTTGTTTTAAGGTTAATTTATGGGCTTGCAAAACTACAAAAGAAAATAGGTTGAGGAGTAATCTCTTCATTTTTTACTAACTTTGCACACTCTTTTCCGAAAAAACGAAATGATTGACAATACCATATTTAATAATAAAAAAGTAGCTTTCCATACCCTTGGGTGTAAATTAAACTTTTCAGAAACATCGGCAATCGGCAAACAAATGACCGACGAAGGTTTCAGCAAAGTCAGACCCGGCGAACAGGCTGATGTTTGCGTTATCAATACCTGCTCAGTAACTGATACAGCAGACCATAAATGCCGTCAGGCTATAAGCCGTCTGAACCGACAACACCCTGATGCTATTATGGTGGTTACAGGTTGCTATGCACAACTTAAACCCGAAGAAATTGCCGCCATTGATGGTGTTGATTTGGTGTTGGGTACAAACGAGAAATTCAGTATTCTTGATTTCTTACGAAAATTGGAAAACGGCGAAAAAGCCGAAGTATATCGTGAAGAAATTAAACGGGTGAGGGAATTCAAACCATCGTGCTCGCGTGACGACCGTACCCGCTATTTTCTTAAAGTGCAGGATGGTTGTGATTATTTCTGCACCTATTGTACCATTCCCTTTGCTCGTGGACGCAGCAGAAATGCCACCATTTCCGAAACAGTGGCTTTGGCCGAAGAAGCAATCCGCGATGGAGCAAAGGAAATTGTGCTATCGGGAGTGAATATCGGAGACTTTGGAAAATCGACTAATGAGAAGTTTTTTGATTTGGTGAAAGCTCTCGATAATATTGAAGCAGATGTGCGTTTTCGCATTTCATCTATTGAGCCCAATCTGCTTACCAACGAAATTATCGACTATATTGCTACCGGAAAACGTTTTATGCCGCATTTCCATATCCCGCTTCAATCGGGAACTAACGAAGTACTTCAACTAATGCATCGCAAATATGACAGGGAACTTTTTGCTCATAAAATAGCTAAAATAAAACAGTTGATGCCCGATGCATTTATTGGTGTAGATGTCATTGTTGGAGTTCGGGGCGAAACGGATGAATTATTTGAAGAATCGTGCAGTTTTATTGATTCACTGGATATATCGCAGCTTCATGTGTTTACCTATTCCGAAAGAGCGGGCACAAAAATGCTTGAAATGGAACATGTAGTCGATTTAAAAGTCCGGAAACATCGCAGCGATGTGCTTCATGCTTTGTCTGACAAGAAAACAAAAGCATTTTACGAAAGTCAGCGGGGTAAAACCTGGCCGGTATTATGGGAAAGTCGCCACAATGGTGAAAATATGGTTGGATTTACCGCCAATTACGTGAAAGCAGAACGCGCTTACGACAAAAGTTTGGTCAATAAAGTATCGAGTGTAACTTTGGGTGAATGGAATATAGAAAAATCAGCGTTGAGTATATTAATCTGATTTTTCAGATAAATTGTAAATTGTAAATAATTTAATTGTAAATAGAAAAGGTGTTAGCAAAACGAATTATTCCCTGCCTGGATATCAAAAACGGACAAACCGTAAAAGGTATCAACTTCGAGAACATTACCGATGTGGGTGATCCTGTGGAACTGGGTGCATTTTATGCCCAAATGGGTGCAGACGAACTGGTGTTTCTGGACATTACCGCTACCAACGAAAAACGTAAAACACTTTCGGAACTGGTTACACGTATTGCTAAACACATTAATATCCCATTCACTGTAGGTGGTGGAATTTCGAGTGTGGAAGATGTGTCGGTGTTGCTGGCTTGCGGTGCCGATAAAATTTCAGTAAACACTTCGGCTGTTCGTAATCCAAAACTAATCAGTGATTTAGCGTCACAGTTTGGCAGTCAATGTGTGGTATTGGCAATCGACACTAAATTTATTGATGGAGAATGGTATGTTTTTCTAAATGGCGGTCGCATTCCTACAGATATCAAAACTGTGGAATGGGCAAAAGAGGCTGTAGCATTAGGTGCGGGTGAAATACTGCTAACTTCGATGAATAACGATGGCACAAAAGACGGATTTGCGTTGGACATTACCCGAGCAGTTTCCGAAGCGGTGAATGTACCCGTTATTGCCAGTGGTGGAGCAGGAGCTATGGAGCATTTTGTAACGGTTTTTGAAGAAGGAAAAGCTGATGCAGCACTAGCAGCAAGTATTTTTCATTACAAAGAAATTGGAATTCCTGAATTAAAGACTTATCTAAAAGAAAAAGGGGTGGAAGTGAGAATTTAAAAGGCTTTATATAATAAAAGACATTAGAGCAAAGAACCAAGAGCAAAGACAAGGGTGGAAAAATTGATTTATAGGATTATATTTGCTGAAAAACTAAAAAAGACCGATTGGCTACAATCAGTCTTTTTTTTAAGTAACTGTTTAAAAATAAATCTTAAATTGTTTTTCAATTATTTTTTAGGCTAGTTGTGGCTTTGTTTTTTGAAAAATAGCGGGCTATTTGAGAAAAATAAAGGTGCAAATAGTCAAAAAAGAATGGAAAACAATAAGATAGTTCAGGTTTCAAAAATAAAGAAGAATACTTATTCAACTGAAAACCAGTCCAAATACTATATTGACGATTATTTTTAAACAGTTTCTAAATATCCGGTTATAAATTATTCTTCCTCTTCTACAGCTTCCAGTTCAATCATTAATGAATCTTTTGGAATACGTGAACCCACCTCAACATTGATTGACTTAATACGAGCTGTGAAAGGCATTTCAATACGATTTTGCATTTTCATAGCTTCCAGAATCAAAAGTGGAGCACCTTCTTTGACCACTTCACCCTCATTTACAAAAACTTCGAGAATAGTTCCGGGGATGATAGATTGAATCTCAAAAGCACTTGGATTCACCCACACTTTCCGGTTCTGATATTTTTTGGTCAGAAGTGTTTTATATTTACGCGCCGTAACGGCAAAATCTACAAATTCCTGTTTTTCTGTTTCCATAATTATATTAGTTGACAGTTTATAGTTGACAGTTTATAGTTAATAAAAAAACTCAAAACTCTATTTCAACCTAAATTATTAATTATTAATTATTAATTATTAATTAAAATGGTGGAATTCCGTGTTTTTTAGCAGGACGGTAATCGTCTTTGTTTTTCGAAACTTCAAGTGCATGCAACAACATATCGCGTGTTTCCATTGGTTCGATTACTGCATCGATATAGCCTTTTGAAGCAGCTACGAATGGATTTGCAAATTTTTCGATGTATTCCTGAACTTTCTGTTGACGCATAGCATCCTCATCTTCTGCTTCCATAATTTCTTTGCGGAAGATAATGTTAGCAGCTCCCTCGGGTCCCATTACAGCAATTTCGGCACTTGGCCATGCAAGCATAAAGTCAGCACCAAGGTGGCGTGAATTCATAGCGATATAACCTCCACCATAAGCTTTGCGCAGAATAACGGTGATTTTCGGAACAGTTGCTTCGGAATATGCGTAGAGCATTTTAGCACCGTGACGGATAACACCGGCATGTTCCTGATCAACTCCCGGCAAATAACCCGGCATATCTTCGAGTGTTATGATTGGAATATTAAAAGCATCACAGTAACGAATAAATCGTGCTGCTTTATCGGACGAATCACAGTCGAGCACACCAGCCAGATACATAGGTTGATTAGCAACAAAACCTACAGTTTCACCATTTAAACGACCAAAACCTATGACGATATTGGCAGCCCAAAGTTCATGAACCTCGAGGAATTTAGAATCATCAGTAAGCGCGTATATAACGTCACGCACATCATAAGGTTGTTTTGGATCCGCAGGAATGATATTTTCGATATTTTTTTTCGATTTCGGAGCTTTTGGTTCTACGCTGGCAGCTTTTTGTTGGTTACTATGAGGTATCAATGAAACCAATTCTTTGATTTGCTCCAGACATTCCAACTCGCTCAATGCATAGAAATGTGCATTTCCGGTAATTTCGGCATGAACACGTGCTCCACCAAGGTCTTCTTGAGATATTTTTTCACCTAATACGGTTTCAATTACATTCGGACCGGTGATAAACATTTTGGAGATATTTTCAACCACAAAAACAAAATCAGTAAGGGCAGGAGAATAAACTGCTCCACCGGCACAAGGACCTAAAATTACTGAAATCTGAGGAATAACTCCCGAAGCCATAGTGTTGCGATAGAAAATCTCACCATAACCGGCCAATGCACCGATACCTTCCTGAATACGGGCTCCTCCAGAATCATTAATACCAATACATGGTACTTTCATGCGTAGTGCATGATCCATGATTTTAGTGATTTTGCGGGCATGTTTCAGTCCGAGTGAACCACCCATAACCGTGAAATCCTGTGCATAAATACAAATTGGAGCACCATTAATAGTTCCGGTTCCGGTAATTACTCCATCGCCTGCCAACACTTTGTCTTCCATTCCAAAATTTCGTTCTTCGTGTTCAACGAAAAGGTCATATTCGTGAAACGAATTGGCATCCAACAAGGCCAGAACTCGATCACGGGCTGTCATTTTACCCATTGCCACCTGTTTTTCGATAGCTTTGTCACCACCGCCTTTTTCAACAATGGCTTTTTTCTGCCGTAATGCCAGAATGTTTTTCTTTAAAGTCATAAACTTTTTGTTTTGATTAAACTTAAATAGATTTCCGATTAACGTTATCGGTATTAAATTCGGGTTACAAAAGTACAATTTTTTTGAGTAAAGTGGGTGTTAATTGAAATTATTCCAGATTTTACTCAACAATTTTCAATTTTCAATTCCCAATTTTCAATTATTGACGATTCAATAATTTAATAATTTTTTTACGGGTTGCTCTATAACCGGGAGTGTAATCTTCAACGGCACAATTATCAAGATATGCTAGCATTTCTTGTTTGAAGTCGGGTTGAATGATGCAGATTTTGTAAAGTATTTTCATTGATAAAACTTGTGCGGACACATCAGCTTTGGGTAGAATCATCCAATCAAACAGCTGATTTATTAACTCTACCGAAACTTCATTAGGCAATGGAAGGTCATTCAACAGGGTGAGAAACCCACGACGTACTCCGTGATGGTTGGTGATTAATACATAGTCAGCAATTTGTTGTATTTGAGATGTTGAAAATAATTCGGGAAATTTCCGACCAATTTTATCACAAACCCAACCCGCACGCCATGCCACATCCGTATCTGCATCGAACATTAAACCGAACATTTCTTCAAATCCATTAGGTTCAGTAATTGCCGATTGAACAATTAATTCAATGTAACCAATGGAGGCCGGATTTTTAAGTTGTTCGCGGAAATTCATAATGAAATAGTAAGCTGTAAGCAGTTGCAGTAAGCTGTGATTTTTTATCGAAATATTATATCAATAATTACTTCAGCACCTACATACTTATTTAATGATGCTTTTATTTCGTCACGTGAAAGAAATAAATCATGACGCAATACCGATGAACTGAGACTCACGTACAAAACCTTATTTTTTATACTGAGCCCCGATGTGTATTGCATGATGTTGTTTCCCAGGACAGCAGGCCATGCATCAATCAACCGTTTTTCATTAAGCGGTTTGTCGAGATGTTGTTGTTTCAACACCTGACGGATAACATCGCTTAATAATTCAGTATTCTTTTTACGCATGATTCAATTTTCAATTAATAACTCCTAAAAAACAAATGATTAATAGAACGCAGATTTTCGCGGTTTAAGCTGATCGAAGATGCCGACTTGACGGTATTATAAACGGATTATTAAAATGCAAGCATTTTTGATTTTGCTCTTTAATCAATA
>JBAXMR010000058.1:0-28262 GCA_037134195.1 Paludibacter sp.
ATCTAAGAGGCAATGAATTGATAAATGTTCAGATTATATTTTCACAAGCCCTAATTCAATAACTTCAATTAGAAATTACACATTTAGATATTGTTCCTTAACTTCGATAACGATACCTAACACTGTAACATCTATTGGCAAAGCTGCATTTGCAGTTTGTAGTGCCTTGACCTCAATAACGATTCCGAATTCTGTTACGTCAATTGGTCAGGAAGCTTTCGCATATTGCAATGGTTTGACATCTATTTATGCTTGCTCTGTTTCACCTATTATTCTAAATGAAAGTTGGATTTTTAATGGCGTACCAACAAATACTTGTATTTTACATGTACCTATAGGTTCTAAAACCGATTATCAGAAAGCAACACAGTGGAAGGACTTTATAAATATCATCGAAGGAACAACTGCTTTGCAAACTGAAATAGCAAATGAATTTGGTGTAAGTGTAAAACGTGACAAGGTTTTGATTAATAATCTGCTTTTAGGAGAAGTTGTACAAGTATTTACCATTGATGGAAAAAAAGTGTTTTCAGAAAAAACTGAAAAATTATCCATTGAGATACAATTGCCTACAAATAAAATGTATATCGTTAAAATTGGAACGAAAAGTGCAAAGATAATTTTTTAATCATGTCTTCTTAATATTTGGACTGTTACCTAAAGAACTGATTTATTTGTCTGAAAACATCTACATTTTAAACTATTTATGTAAAAAAATTCATTACACCCTCGCTGCCGCACGATTGCATCGTGTGGCAGGTAAGTATATAATGCGAAACATTATGTTTATAGTAGTACCATTGAATATGCCGGAGAAAAAGGTTTATTGGATATTGTGTTGATTTACATTGTTGCCACACGATGCAATCGTGCGGCAGCAAGCGTAAGCACAATAACAGTTAGGTTTGTCGGGATTCTCATCTAAATAAATATGAAGTTCCTTGCCCTGTTCCTCTATTCTGGTTATCTCAAAGTATTCAAAGATCTCTTCTGGTAAGATATATTTCACCAATGTTAGTAAATGTGGATTTTCTTTCATCTGATTTTGCAATTTAAGTTCAATTGCAAAATTATTAATTTTTATTTTCTCCACAACTTTTACGGGTGAGCCCAAAGATAGGCTAATGGTTGACCACTGATAGTCTCTATAACGAACTTAAAAAGCCCTTTTCCAATTGGAAAAGGGCTTCTGTATTATTACAAGAAGCTTATTAAGCGAGTTTGTTTACAAACACAGTCAACTTTGATTTCAGGTTGCCTGCTTTGTTTTTATGTATAATGTTACGTTTTGCCAGTTTATCAAGCATAGCACTGATTTTTGGTAACATTTCTGCAGCAACAGTTTTGTCAGATGTTGAACGTAATTTACGAACAGCGTTACGGGCAGTTTTTGCAAAATAACGGTTGTGCAACTTTTTTTTGTCAGTCTGACGAATTCTTTTAATTGATGATTTGTGATTAGCCATCTTAATTTTTGTCTGATAAAATTCTTTAAATTTTTTGTAGTCCCTAGGGGAGTCGAACCCCTCTTTCCAGGATGAAAACCTGGCGTCCTAACCGATAGACGAAGGGACCTTTCGGTCATTTGCAATAGTAAATTGTTACCTACAATTGCGGGTGCAAATATACTGCACTTTTTTGAATTTACAAAGACTTAGGAGCAAATATTTGTATTTTTTCTTAAACATCTATTTATCAGGTATTAATGTAGCATATATCTTTGTTTTAATCGTATTATTAGATGATTTAAATACCGAATTTAGTATATTTGTGCCAGAAAAACCCTTACAATGCAACACAAAACAACCGGAATAATACTTCACACGATGAAATATAACGATACTGCCAGCATAGTCTGCATTTATACCCGTGAATTTGGAAGAGTATCGTATATGGTTTACGGGGTTGGACGGAAAAAGGCAGTGGTGCGTTCATCGTTTCTTCAACCTCTTACACTTACCGAACTGGATGTCAGGCATGTTCCGGGTAAAGATATTCAGCAAATAAAGGAGATTCGGGTTTTGTATCCTTTCAGCAGTATTCCTGCAAATCCCGTAAAAAATGCACTGGCTTTGTTTTTGTCAGAAGTTCTTTTTAAATCGTTGCGTCAAACCGAACCTGATGATACTTTGTTCCTCTTTTTGGAGAATTCTATTCAACAACTGGACTATAGTAACGAAGGAGTTCAAAATTTTCATCTTGTCTTTCTTCAGAAGCTGACAAGGTATTTGGGATTTGAAGCAAATATTGAGGAAAGTGGAGGCTATTTTGATTTAATGAACGGTGTTTTTCTGAAAGATAAACCGGCACATATTCATTTTCTTATGCCCGAAAACACCAATCAGTTTATAAAATTAATGGAGACCGATTACAATACTATGGAGAAATTAATATTGTCGCGTGAGAGCCGTTTGGAGCTGCTTAAAAACCTGCTTGAATACTACCGCTTACATATTCCTGAATTCCACACTATACATTCGTTAGCGGTACTGCAAAGCCTTTTCGATTAATTGGCATCAGTTTGGATAATCAATTTCTCGCCAGTTTTAATTTTATCCCCCGATTTATTATTCCACTTTTTCAAGTCATTTACTTTGCAACCATATTGCCTGGCTATGGAATAATAAGTCTCACCTGGCTTAACTTTATGTGTAAGTTTTTGATTATCTGCCTCTTTCTTCTTTTCTATATCAACAGAAACAGTCTTTGGGCTATGTTGAATCAGACTAATCAACCTACCCGGTTTAATTTTATCAGCCTTCAGATTGTTGAATTTTTTAATGTCATCAACTGACATATTATACATCGCTGCTATTCCATAAAGAGTTTCACCTTTTTGGACTTTATGGGTTTCAGGCTTTTGTACAGCCGGAATTTCAGCTTTAGTTTCGGCATCAGGTTTCGTTGAAGACTGAACTTTTACAGCTGATTCTGCTTTTGGAGTTTCGGGTGTTGAAACTGGCTTATCGTCCGAATTTATGATTATCTTTTGCCCGATATGTACCATTCCTGTAAACATGTTGTTAATTTGTTTCAATTGATCCATCGGCATGTGATAAAGACTGGAAATACTGAACAGCGTTTCGCCTTTTTTGACTATGTGAGATATCTTTTTAATACTACTCACCAGTCGTGATTCTACTTTTGTTGTGTCCGGTTTATAATTGTCTGTCAATAATACATCATCCATATCATCTTGCTGGTCAATGCTTTCGACCGACATAACTGTTTCAGCATCTTTTACTTTCAGACGTTGTTTAGGAGTAATTTTATTCCCTTTGATATTATTTTTTTGTTTTAATTCTGCAATGCTCAAACCATATTCTTGAGCAATTTCTGTGAGTGTTTCACCTTTTTTTACACGGTGGTACTGAGCAGGAATTATCTTTTCGGTTTGGGTTGTAGTACCAGCAATAGGAGAAGATATATTACCTCGTTCGGTTTTCGATAATTTTTTGGCAGTTGTAGTAGGTGTGCCAGGCTGAACAGCCATCATTTGATCATTGAAAACAACCCGTCCGGCTTTAATAAATCGCCTCATATAATATGGTTCGTCCGATTTGGAAATAATTACACCATGTTGGGATGAAGCATGAATAAAATTAAACTTGCCATCCTTTTCATCGTCTACCACAATACCCACATGTCCGACCCTCTTACCCGCACCACGTCCGGAAAAAAAAACAAGATCGCCTTTTTTCAAATTACTACGTTCTACAGTATTGAATTGTTGAGCCTGATCGGCAGACGAAGCTCCGAGTTTATAACCAAAATTGCGGTAGACATACGAAGTAAATCCTGAACAGTCGAAAGCACTCGAATTACCTTTACCGCCCCTGCGATATGGCGAGTGGAGAAAAATCTTTCCGTAATTGATAATTGAATCGGCTAATGTACCCTTACTTTGATAGAAATTAGTAGCATTAATTGAGTCGGTAGTATAGGAAAATGTTTTGCCGGAAAGTGTTTGCGAAAACGAAAATCCGACAAAAGAGAAGGCGATAAAAAGTATAAAAAAATATTTCCGCAACAACATTTTTTGAATATGCCTGATAATTAATGTATTGCAAAGATACCTTTTTAAAATCACAATGCAGGAGCAATTTTTTCTTTTTAATATAAATAGGGTTTCTTTTCAAAAACGATTAAAAGACTAGTTTTGCACCATCTACTTGAACTTCCAAATCGACCGAAGCTCCCAGAATTAACGGAAGATTATAATCCACATGACCCGCCGGGAAATTAAAACAAACCGGATAGTTGTATTCGCTGACAGCTTCGCTGATTATTTCGGAAACTGACTGCATCATGAGTGGATCTTCTTCGTAATCGCTGAACTGACCAACTATTAATCCTGAAATTTGAGACAATACGCCACTAAATCGGAGGTTTTGTATCATACGATCGACATGATAGGGTTTTTCGGCAATATCTTCCAAAAAAAGAATATTATCCCTGTAATCTAAATCAAATTGACTGCCACGCAAGGCCATTAATACCGATAAATTTCCACCCACAAGTTTGCCGGAAGTTTTGCCTTGTCTGTTTAGAGGGTTTGCAGAAACTGAATATGTGGGAAATTTACCGAACAAAATATCTTTCAATTTAGTAAGCTGTTCAGAGTCGGTGGGTAATTCGGTTAGCTGTTTTGTCATTATTCCATGAATTGAAGCAATACCCAAATTTGAAATCGCGTTATGCAAAATACTTATATCGCTGAAACCAATCAGCCATTTAGGTGATAATTTAAATTTTGTAAAATCAAGTTTGTCGATAATCTGAGCTATTCCATAACCGCCACGACTGCACAAAATGGCTTTTACATTTGAATCATCCAATGCCTCTTGCAAATCAGCAATTCGATGTACTTTTGTTCCGGCAAACCGACCATATTCAGATCGTGCAAACTGACCCTCTGTAGCATACAACCCCCAACTTTCGAGGATTTTTTTAGCTCCATCAATATATGCAGGATTGATTAGTCCCGAAGGTGAAACAATCCGGATTTCGTCAGCAGGTTTTAGAAATGGACAATTCATTTTTCAATTCTTTTGTATTAATATCTGAGCCATTTCCAGAGTTCTTTCCAGGTAACTTTTTTTCCGTACATTAAAATTCCGGTACGATATATTTTCCCTGCCATCCATGTTGTACCAATAAAAGATAAAACCAGAATACCAAGTGAAATAGCTATTTGCCACGCTGGAACTCCATAGGGTAAACGCACCATCATTACAATAGGTGAAGTAAAAGGAATCATTGAACACCAAAGTGCCAACGGACCATCAGGATTCTGCGCACTGTAAATGGCTGCATAAATTGCAAAAACAATTGGCAAAGTCAGTGGGAGTGAAAACTGCTGTGTGTCTGTTTCACTATCAACAGCTGAGCCTACAGCAGCAAAAAGTGATGCGTAAAGCAGGTATCCACCCAAAAAGTAAATAACAAAGAAAATGGAAATCTTCAGAAAATCAAATCCACTCAACATACTATAAATATGTTGGATAGATCCCTGAGCCGTATCAGAGGGCATTCCATGCATATTCATATTTATTTGATTGGATTGTTGAAGTGTATTTAAATCAATACCGTGACCTAATAAACTTCCAACAGCCATCGATAATACCGATGTGAGAATTACCCACATCAGGAACTGAGTAAGCCCCACCAGTGCAATGCCGATAATTTTACCCATCATCAACTCGAAAGGCTTAACCGACGAAATAATTACTTCAACAATGCGGCTTGTTTTTTCCTGAATAACTCCTGCCATAACCTGAGCTCCGTAAATAACTATAAACATGTAAATTACGAAAGCCGATATCATACCAATTATCAAAGCCAGTTCTGCTGAACCAACTTCTTCTTTCCCATCTTTATTCCATTTTATGGTTTCAATATTAATATCCGCTTTAGAGTTTTCAACCATTTGTTTCAGGTTCGGTATATTGTAAGCTGCTAGTTTTTGTTGCTCAACATAATTTCTCAGAATATCAGATATATAGGTTTTTAGTTCCAGATTGACTTGTTGCTGCGAGTAAATAGTTGCTGCTTTTGAATTTTTTCTAAGGTCATCGGTTATCAAAAGTAATGCTGTAAAATCCTTGTTATCAGCATTGTCTTTTCGAACTGTATTTACCGGTTTATCAACGAAATCAAATTCGTAAGTTTCATTACTTTTCAGCACTTTCTGGTACTGATTTGTGCGGTCAATCACGTAGATATGTTTTTTTGTATTATCCTTGAGGCTTGCAAGCCAGAGCGGAACAGTTATCATTCCGGCAAATAGCAAAGGAGTAAGGAAAGTAAGTATGATGAAAGATTTTTTCATCACCCGGGTGGTATATTCCCGTTTTATTATCAAACTTATCTTCGACATAATCAGGGTTTTACTGTTTCAATAAAAATATCATTCATTCCGGGCAACAACTCCTCAAAAGTATGTATCTCGGTTTGTTGTATTAATTCCTTCAAAAGCAAGTTATTACTACCAATATTCATTTTCTTAATCTTACTTTCAAATATCCCATCTTTTTCAGTCTGAGAAACTAATTCAAAATTATTTCCTGAAATGGAATTTTCGGAACGAACCAGAAAGGTTTTCGTTGCGTGATTTGCCCGTATTTCGGCTACATTACCCTGAAGTACTATTTTCGCCTGATTAACCAGCGAAATATTCTCGCACAAATCCTCAACTGTTCCCATGTTGTGAGTCGAGAAAATTATCGTAGCCCCATTATTTCGTAGTTCCAGAATTTCACGTTTCATCAGATCAGCATTAACAGGATCAAATCCACTGAAGGGTTCATCGAAAATAAGTAACTTCGGATTGTGCAGAATAGTGGTAATAAACTGTACCTTTTGTGCCATTCCTTTCGACAACTCTTCCACTTTCTTATCCCACCATGCTTGTATTTCAAACTTTTCGAACCAATATTTTAATGCTTTCAGGGCATCCTGACGTGACATCCCTTTCAGTTGTGCCAGATAAAGTGCCTGCTCACCAACTTTCATTTTCTTATACAAACCCCGTTCCTCGGGCAGATAACCTATCTGCTGAACTTCCGCAGAGGTCATTTTGTGCCCATTCAGCCTAACTTCACCACTATCAGGTGCTGTTATACAATTCACAATACGAATCAGGGTAGTTTTGCCGGCACCATTCGGACCAAGTAAGCCGTAAATACTGTTCTCAGGTACAGTTAGACTTACACCATCAAGTGCCAGATGTCCTGCAAATTGTTTAACTACATTTTCTACTTCGAGTAATATCATATTAATTTATAAAGTGGATAAAGTCATAAAGTTTGTAATGAGGATAAAAAAACAATTTACTTTTTACTTTTTACTTTCAACTGTTTACTTTCAACTGTTTCTCTACATTTTCCCTTCATCGGCAAAGCTGTAATATTGTCCTCCGGCAATGATTATATGGTCGATGAAAGCAATCCCAATTGCTTTGCAACCTTCTTTTATGCAAAGAGTTATTTTTTCATCTTCTGTACTCGGGCGATTTTGACCGGATGGATGATTGTGAGCAACAACTACAGCTTGTGCAGATTTTTCCAACGCCAATTTCAATAACATAGGTAAATCTACTACTGTTTGTTTTGTTCCTCCCTGAGTCAATCGTCTTGTCTCCAGCACCTTATTTGCTCCATTGAGTAATCCAATCCAAAATTCTTCGTGTTGTAAATCGACCAATAGCGGTTCAAATAGTTCTAATAAATCTATACTTGATGTAATTTTCTTACGCTCCAGCATTTCAGACGTTTTTCGGCGTTTGCCTAATTCCAATGCAGCCATAATGGTTATTGCCTTAGCCTCACCAATGCCTTTAAATCGTTTGCAAAGTTCGTGAATACTAAGTCGTGCCAGTTCATTGATATTATCGCCACACTCGTGCAGAATGCGTCTGGAAAGTTCTACCGCCGATTCGTTTTTATTGCCAGAACTTATCAGAATTGCTAATAACTCTGCATCCGAAAGACTCTGAGAGCCTTTATGCAGCATTTTCTCGCGAGGACGGTCATCTTCAGCCCACTCACGAATAGTCAGTCGTTTTTCGTCGGTCAACATTGGAATATAAATATCAGACTTCTTTTACTTTGAAGGGATTATACGAAATCTCATGGTCGATTATATCGGTGTGCTCATGCTTCTTTATTCGTTTCACCAGATAGGTAGTGAGTGGAAGTACTATAATTTCATAAGCAGTTTTAAATGCAATTTGGGTAAAAATCATCACAATAAGATGATGATGACGAATGTGACCAGCCAATGCAATAGTAAGAAAAATAAATGAATCAGCTCCTTCTCCTAGGATAGTTGAAACTATAGCCCTTAAACCAAAATTTCGACCGTGCTGACGAATTTTCATCTTACTCATCACGTATGCATTAATAAACGACCCGATTAGAAAAGCGATGAAACTGGCGACCGTAAAGCGTTCGGTAGTTAATAGCGTGAGTGTAAGTGAATTCTGATAAATAAAATGAGGTGAGGATGGTGCCCAAATGGTAAGCCGGAAAATAAATATCACAAAAAAGTTCATCATGAATCCCATCCAAATAATTAGTCTCATTTTACGATAACCCCAAACTTCTGCTATAATATCATTGAGAACATATACCAGCGGAAATATTATGACTCCGGCAGTTAAATCGAAACCATATACCCGTATGAGTTTTTGACTAACAATATTAGCCGTTATCAGGCAGACAGTAAAAAGTAGTCCGCATACCATGAATATAAGTGAAACCTGTTTTTTCATTCCAGAAGATTTTTTATTGAACAATGACAAAGATAGAGGTTTTTATTAAAAAAACAATGAGAGACAAATACCCGTTTGCCTCTCATTGACTCATAATAAATAATATTTTCAGTTCTGAATGCTAATCATTCTTGTTTCAATGCTATTGCCACTATTTATACGACACAGGTAAACGCCTGAATGTAAATCAGAAACATTCATACTTTGTATCGACATTAATTGAGATTGTGAATCAATGAGAGTTTTACCGGTTAAATCAACCAATTGAATACGGGATACTACCTGTGAACCATCAACTCGTATATTTAATTTTCCACCAATTACCGGGTTTGGGAAAAGCTTTAAAGCTGATTCTTCAGGAGTATTCACCGCAGAAGACACTTTTGCCTTGTGAGTAGCCAGCCAGATAGTTGCATTCATCAATAAATATCTATGCTCTTGCCCTACATCGCCGGTGTAACCGTTATAAAGAGATTCACCACTCGCTCCCGTTCCATCATCACAGGGTGAACTATCACCTATAGCAGCTACCTTTCCATTACCGTATTTGGCAGTAGCAAACATTACATTGGTAGTTCCCGAAGTTGAAGATCCATTTGTAAAAACATAACCCTGAACCGTTGAATTTACATTTTTATTTATTGTCATGGTTGTACCGGCACTCCACATTACTTTTGTGCAAGTTCCCATTGGACCATGCAAAATAGAATCATTGCTTACAGTTGTAACATTCGAAGAAGTCTGAGAAATGCTTACTAGATCGAATGAAAACCCAAAAGGATTTGCCTGAACTGAATTAGTGGTTAGAAAATCATTCCAAATTGCCGGGGAGTCATAACCATCACTATTCCTGTCCGAACCATTATGGTCAGAAATCATAAATAGACCACCTCCATTTTTTACAAAATTCATAATTGCTGTTTTTTCAGAAGACGAAAATTTTGTATTTGGTTCACAAACAACATAAGCATTATATTTGGATAAATCCTGTGCATTTGTAGAACTTCCATATGTTATGGATTTTCCTGGAGGAAGTGTTTCAACATAATATCCCTTTTTTACACAATCAACGCCCCAGGCAGACAATGCCCCATCCCAGTAGTCTTCTGTTGTTGAACCTGTTATGCCTGATTGAGAAGGAGTTGGTACTTGTACAGGATTAGTAGTATTACTAATAACCCAATCGGCATTGCTTGCCTGTTCGGCTTTAGTATCATCAAAAAGAATTTTAATCTGAGAAAATGTTGCACTACAGATTAACAATATGGCAAGAATAAAGCGAATTCTCATTAGTTGGAAAATTAAATTATTTGAGCAAAATTGGGCAAAGATATGACTTCTTGTTATATTTCTGTTATAAAAATGCAAAAAAGAGCTAAAGTTGGATGCTTTAGCTCTTTTTAAATATGATTTTTTTTTTATTCTAATGATATTATTGAATAACCAAATTATAATCCATACGTGCCTGAATGCCATTCATCTTTTCAACGTTCCGAATTTGTCGCAGAATTTCGTATTGTTCACCAAGCTGAGCTTTCATAAACCGGGTTTCAACTTCTTTCCCCAGATTTTTCATTAACTTCGTTTTAAAATCTTCTTTTTCGGGATATTCGTTGATATTATACGATTTTAGCTTAGCTTTATCCACTGCCAGTTTAATAGCATCGTTAAGTCCGCCAATTTTATCTACCAATCCAATTTTTATAGCATCTTCCCCTGTCCACACACGGCCTTCGGCAATGTTTTTGATTTGTTCAACCTTTATTTTTCTACCATCAGCACAACGTTTCACAAATAATTCGTACCCACGGTTAACGTAATTCTGCATCAAATCGCGTTCTTCGGGTGTAAATGGACGGTTTACCGAAATAGCATCACTCATTTTATTGGTTTTTACACCATCGTAGGTTATCCCAAGCTTATCGTTCAAACCTTTGATATTTGGAATAATACCGAAAATACCAATTGAGCCTGTAATCGTGTTTGGTTGAGCAACAATTTTATCGGCAACGCAGGAAATATAATATCCGCCAGAAGCTGCATAATCGCCCATCGAAACAATCAAGGGCTTTTTAGCCTTGAGCATACTTAAAGCATGCCAAATCTGTTCCGAAGCATAAGCACTTCCACCCGGTGAACTCACACGCAGTACAACCGCTTTCACAGCCGAATCTTTTGCAATATCGTTGATAGTTTTCACCATGTCTTTTGCTACAATTCCATCGCCCTCATCATCGGTAATATCGCCTACAGCATAAATCACAGCTACTTTATTTTTATCGAATTTACTGGTATCGGGCAATTTAGTAAGTGTGGCATGTTTCACAAAATTCAGATTATCCTCTTTTTTTAATCCTTTGGCACATTTGCGAATCAAACTGTCAACCCTGTCAATATAAACCAACGAATCAACTAAACCATATTCACGGGTTTTTTCAGTGGGTTGGAACATCAACATTTCGTCGGCATACATATTCAGTTTCTCAAAAGGAATTTTGCGTGAGGCTGATACATCCTTTAGTATGGTATTCCAGATTGAATTCATGAAAACTGTTACCTGTAAACGATTGGCATCACTCATTTTAGTGTTTACAAAAGGTTCAACTGCTGATTTGAATGTACCAACTTTCACAATTTGCATTTCAACTCCAATTTTATCAAGTGTGTTTTTCAGAAACATGGATTGAGCTGAAAGTCCTTTTAATTCCAACATTCCCTGTGGATTCAACAGTATTTTATCGGCACATGAAACCAGATAATACATTCCCTGACTGTAATGATCGGCATAAGAAACAATAAATTTTTTGGATTTTTTGAAATCGAGCAATGCATTACGTATTTCTCTGATAGAAGCCGGACGTGCAGAAAGTGACCCACCTTTAAGGTAAATACCAACAATATTGGGGTCGTTTTTTGCCTTAGCAATATTACTCAGCACATCGTCTAGTCCTATAGAAGTTTCGGACGATCGTCCCATTGCGCTGGCAAATGCACCTGAGAATGGATCGTCCTGTGAACGGTCAATCAGAGTGCCTTCCATACTAATTTCATAAACTGAGTTAGGCTTAATGGTCGGTGTCGATTCGCTGGAACCGGCAATAGCACCAATTATTCCGAAAAAAATTAAAACACCTATCAACCAGGCAATTATTACACCTACGATAGTAGCCAATGTGAATTTAAAAAACTGTTTCATATTCTGTAAATTTTATACGATTACAAATTTTAATTATTTAATCGTACAAAGAAAATCATATTTTTTTAGATAACAAAACTTATCGTTAAATAATTGCAATTCAAATTGGAATTTTTGGATTGATATAACTAGCTATAGTTAATAATCATCGTCTTTTCGGATTATTGTTCCTGACTATTCGACGTAAAAAAACTAAAATCATTTCAAAAGATAATCATTTCCCAAAGCACTGGGTAACTCAACCGGATCAGAATACAAATAAGCTCCGGTTGGTAAAACAGATTGATTCCGAATCTGAATTAGTTTTTGCTTTTGAACTACACTTAATGACTTGTAAATATTGGCAAAAGTAGTTGCTTCATAATAAGACATTTCAGCATCCAATTCACCATAGCGTTTTATCCACGAAAACACTTTTTCTTTGTCAGGCGTTTCATTTTTCATAGCTTTTCGCAGTTCAACTGAAACCAATTCCCTTATTTTTACGATTTCTTTCAGAAGCGGAGTTTGTTTACTCATGGTTTCAGATAAATCAGCTGATTGTGCTGAAGTCAGTGTGCTAACAAAATCCCTTCCACTATCGCCGGTAAGTGCCGTGCTGATTGAATAATCGTGATTTCCCATAGCAGGAAAATCTTTCATATAAAAACCACCAAAATACGTTCCATGACGCTCCGGGCAAAAATACACATCCGCCTCTACAGAACCGGCATACCAACTGAAAAGTTCGCTGGCATAGGTCATAACGCCCACGTGAGCACGGTGTGAGAGACTCCGTTTGTCCAGATTTTCAGGAATGATTGGCCAGGAATCAGAATTATTAAACTGTAGTTTTGCCAATGCAGCCTTTTGATCGCTGCTAAGTGAATGGATTACATTACCAACCACAACAGCACGATTATAACTCAGTTCGGCATCCAATGCATATAAATCAGCACCAAATTTAATGACTTCGGCTTTATTCAATTCCTTTCCTGTTTCCAAAGCTGTGCGGAATGCTTTAATCAACACCATCCGCTTCATAGCAAAAACATCGTAAACAGGTGACTGTGTGTTGGCCAAATCTTTTAGTTGCTGAAGTTGGGCGGGCGAAAGTATAGCGATGACATTGTTGGCAATACGGGTCAGGAAATCGGTGTTATGCCCTTTTTCGTTCTTGTCGTTATCGCGCATGTACTGAAATCCAAAAAAATCTGCCACTTTACCAGGAGGGAAGAAAGTATCAGCTCCAAAATTACCGGTCATAAAAGCCAAACCACTGAATGCAACTGTATGAAGTTGAGCGCCATCGGCCATGGCTTGTGTGATATTGTATTGCTTCTCGTTGGAGTCTTTTTGTCTGGGTTTTCGGGTATTTTGAGCCATCAACAACATACTGGAAATCAAATAAATTGCTGAAAATAAAATTGACCGTTTCATATTTTTCTACTTTTTAAGTTCATAATTATAAATTACTTTCTTATTTTTTGATGTATCAGTATTGTTGGTATTTACAAACTCGAATAGAGCTCGGTTTTTTTGCAAACTGACCCGCATATATCCCGGATTCAGGAAAATATCCTTATTCAGGTATCCATACTCGGTAGCTTGATTAGAAGCTCTTGTTCGCATACTTCCAGGTTGCGAAATGCATTGGTAAATGATTCCATCCTTTTCCTGTTTGGCAAATAAATGGTCGTGACCATGAAAAACCACGTTAACATGGTATTTCTTTAGAAGTTCGTGAATCGGCATTTTCCAGTCAGGACGATGCGTTTTAAAACCATCCGTTCCATCCGGATTCTTTCCGCCCCATTCGTAAAGTCCTGCGACCTCAGCTCCTCCCCGACCCTTTCCTTTATTATCTACGCCACCCACCAGATTGTGGATAAATACAAATTTGAATATTGTTTTTGAATTTTCCAACGTGGATTTCAACCAATCGTATTGGGTTTTTCCCAATGTTCTGTCCCATGGATTATCCATTCCTGAGCGTGATGTGAATAAAAACGGGTCGAGAACAATGAATAGTGCATTTCCCCACGTCCACGAATAATAATCCTGTGGCAAACCAACATACTTTTCAGACTGTGAATTTCCGCTGTAAAAACCATTCGGTTCAGGATTTGGGAAAAAATCCTTGCGGTTCTGATTGGACCATACCGTCATGTTGTTATCGATTCCATTCAACCGCTGACCAGATTCACCATCATGATTGCCCAAAACAAGAAAAAGTGGAGAATGTAGTAAACTGAAGTAGTAACGCTGCGCAATATACTGATTGAAAGCATTTTTATAGTCCTGACGGTATTTATCAGTCATAAAAGTATCCCCCAAATCAACGTGAAAATCGGCTGAATCTGAGGCAGCATTGAGCAAAGTATTAGTATAAACCTGTTTATCTGCATTTTCGTCAAGATGAGAGTCGGCTGTCAGAGTAAAACAAAATGAATCAGCTGCTGTGCGTTGGGTATGGAAACTATAAGTTACTGATTTTGTAAAGTCTTTTTCGCCTTCGGCTTTGTAGATAACGTAGTAACTGTATTGGCTGTTTGTTATTAAGTTTCCAAGAATAGTTTCAACCGGTTTATTAGCATTCAGCATCAAGATGTTTGTTTTGTTCTGTTTATCAGATTTTTTTTGAAAATAAACCAGATAAGCTTCAGCATTTTTATAGGAAAATATGGATATAGTAATCGACTGGTCGGTAGGACGACTGAGAATTAAATTATAATTGTGAGCCGGAATATCTGTTTTGAAAGTGGATTCAGGTCGTTCTTTAGGTTGTCTGTCGTTTTTCTGAGCAAAGCCGGAGAAACTCACGATTAATAGCATTATCAATGCATATTTCTTTCTCATAAAGGTTTCAGAGCATAAAATTCTTCTCAACAAATTCCTGAAACTGAGTTTTGTATTGCTGACTAACCGGAATGATAGTCCCATCATCGTAAACAATCTCGTTTCGTTCTATCATATTGACTTTCTGAAGGTTAACAATGTAAGATTTGTGGACGCGCATAAACATAGAAGCCGGCAATTGCGCTTCGAGTGATTTCAGACTTATCAGCGACATAATTGGTTTACGATTAGACAAATGAATCTTTACATATTCGCTCATTCCCTGAATATATGTTATTTCGCTGAAATTGATACGTATAATTTTATACTCCGACTTTATAAAAAGGAAATCTTTCGTTGTTTCAACCAGCGAGTTTTTTTCATTCCGTATTTCAAGCCATTCCTTAGCTTTGTTCACAGCTTTTGTAAACTCCGGAATATCAATCGGCTTCAGTAAATAATCCAGCGCATCAGCTTTAAAACCTTCGAGTGCATATTCACTATATGCTGTGGTAAATATGAAAATGGGTTTCTTTTTGAGGTTATTTACCAGTTCAAAACCGGTGAGATCGGGCATCTGAATATCCACAAATAACAAATCAATTTCATTGTCATTCAGATACTTAAAAGCTTTTATAGGATTCGTAAACTTTTCTACCAGTTCCAAAAACGGAGTCTGATTTATATAACGTTCAAGCACGCTTAATGCCAACGGTTCATCATCCACAATTACACATTTTATACTCATGTGGTTGGTATTTTAAGGGTAACATCGAAGTATTTTTCCATCGAACTGATTGACAATGAATATCTTTCACCATAAAACATATTCAGTCTGTTTTTGCTGTTTTCAAGACCAGATCCGCCTCTGTCTTCAGTCGTTTTAGAGTTCGATTTTAGATTAAAACATTTGAACACCAGTATTTTAACTTCAAAACAAAACGAAATTACAATTTTACTTCTCTGTTCATTTCCACCCCCATGTTTGAAAGCATTTTCAATAAAAGAAATAAACAACAAAGGCGGTATTTCAAACTCATCGTATTTCTCCGGCACATTGAGTTCGATTATCATATCCTTATCGAAACGAAGTTTCATCAAATCGATATAACTCTTCACAAACTCAAACTCTTTACTTATCAACACTTTACCACTCTCATTCTCATAAAGCATATAGCGCATTAATTTCGAAAGTTTCATTACCGCTTCTTTTGCCTTTGGCGAATCAAGGTCTATTAATGCATAAATATTATTCAGTGTGTTCATCAAAAAATGCGGGCTTACCTGATAACGAAGCATATCCAGTTGCATTTCAGCATTTTTCACCTCAAGCATATGTTTGTTTTCTTCGTTTTCATACCATTTTTTGGAAAACAACAAACCCGAATCAACCCCGACAATTAATAAGGAGTACATCAATAGATGGGCATAAGGAGGAATGGGTGTTGGTTTATTGGTATTCTCAGTTTTAATCTTTTGTGTAGTCAACACATTGTCGTAGTAATAGTATGATAGTGAAGATATTGAAATAATTGCGGCGATGCAAAGAATATATAATCCGTATTTTTTACGAAGTAAGAGTTTTGGAGCAATCAGCCAGTGGTTCAATCCGAAAACAACGAAAAGCAAGGATTGATCCTTCCAAATCTTCAGCACATGTATCCAGCTTATTTCGCCCTGAACGCGAGTGAAAACAACAGGCAACAAAAATAAAATCAGAAATACAAATGCCATAATAAATAGCCCGAAATTCTTACTCTGTGGGTAAAAATTCGATTTCTTATTTATAATTACCGGCTTTGATTTCATTATTTCAACAATAAAAGTTTACTTGAAAGATTAAAAGTCTCTGAGCTGACTGAAACTACATATACAGCTCTTCCAATCATATTTCCATGATAATCTGTAAGTTTAAAGGATTTTGTTTCGCCCGAAGCAACACTCTCGCCTGAACTATATTTTTTAATCATCCTTCCATTCAAATCAGAAACCCGTACAGTATATCTTTTCATACAAGGCTGATTAAACCGGATATTAAATTCATTTCCATCCTGATTGGGATAGACCAAACAGCCTGATTGATCAGTCAAAGATACATCCTTTAACCCACTAATTGTTGATCCTTTTACTGAATATGAGTATAAAATATCACCGTTTTTCGAAGTTGCAGTTTCGTCTTTAGGCAATTTTGCACTGACAAAATCAACCTTCACACTATCTGGATTTACTGTTACCCGAAGATGTCCTGTACCTTTCAGCACAGTTCCCTTATAAGCATCTGCATTGGCAATGTAACCTAAAGTATATGAAGAATCAGCAGGCATTGGAACTTCCTGATAAACAATGCTATCCATACTTTCGCGTGCATAAAGGTGGTCATGTCCCTGAAATAAAACATTTACATGATTGGCGAGCATCAGTTGATGAATGGGCATTGCCCAGCCGGAACGATTAGTTGCAAACTTATTTGTACCATTATCCATTCCACCCCATTCAAAGCCGGTTGCAACTGCAATTCCACCACGTGTTTCGCCCATCACGTGGTGGGTGAACACGAATTTATATTTTGCTTTGCTGGATTCCAGTGTTTGTTTTAGCCAGTCATACTGAGTTTTACCAATAGTCCAGTCCCAGTTTCGGGGCTTATTATTAGCAGTATAATACCGCCAACCGTCTACAACAACAAATAATGCATCGCCCCATTCAAAAGCATAGTAATTTTGAGGTTTCCCCATTCCAAAAAGTTCTTCTTCATTATTGCCACTATAAAATGCATCAGGTTCGGGGTTTGGATAATAGGTTTTTCGCCAAAGCGTTTCGTAAGTTGCCAGATTATTTGGTGGTGTTTGTAGCAAATAATAACCGCTTTCGCCTTCATGATTTCCCTGACAGAAAAAGAATGGCATTGAATGACAAACAGCTCCTAAAATTGGACGGTTATCAAGCATAAGTTGCTGAACCTGCGCAGTGGTAATGGTTGTAGCTGTATGGTCATCACCAAAGGTATCTCCCAGATCGATCATAAAATCAGAACCTTCGCTCAACATATTATTCAATGTTATAGCCCAAAGTGGATGATAGCCTTTTTTATCGTATGGATGCGGGTCAGCTTCGATACTAAACACATACGAGCTTCCCTTTTTGCGTTGGGTAATAAAGTTATGTTCCGTTCCTGTCAGAAAAGTACTTGTCCCTGTTTTGCGGTAGCGGGTTCGGTAATAATAGCGTGTTTCGCCTGTGAGACCTGATATTTTAGTAACTACCGGCTGTGCAACGACACTTGTAACAACTGGAGTAGAATTGGTATAATTTCCACTCGAAACACCGTATTCAATATAGGTATCTACCTGCGTATCAAACAAAATACTGGCAGTAATGGACGTATCGGTTGGGCGACCAAGAATTTCGTTAAAGGTTTGTGCTGATAGCCAAAATGAAACTGTTGCTAAAGCTATAGTTAATAGATATCTCTTCATTTTTTTATTATTTAATAAGTCTGGTAGTTTTAATTGTATTAACAGATTTCACTTTCAGAAAGTAAATTCCGGCAGATACGGATGAAAAATCCTTATTCTCTATTTGTTTTCCATACCAAACAGTTTGACCGGTTGAATTAATCAACTCATAATTTTCATTTCCGGTAGCTTCAAGAACTGAAATTTTGTTTGAAAACGGATTTGGATAAACTTTTAAATCAGATGAATTAATGCTACTTACAAAAGTATTATATTTTTCAATAAAATCGCCGGGAACAAGTGTTTTACCTATAAATGCAGCATAATCAAGTGGATATTTATATACACGGAAAACCGAATTCATAGTTTCACCAGCTCTTGCAGCATCTACATCAGGTGCAATGCCTTGGGTTATTACTCCGTTTTGTTGAACCGGACACACATATTTCCATACAACTTCACCCGACGAAGTAACTTCGCGAAATTCGCCGATAGTTCCTGAGCACATAATGGTATTTCCATTGGGCAAGCGTTCAGCTCCGGATATGTTTTCTGAATACATAGGATATTGTGTTGATCCCTGATAAAACCACGAATAAGTTGCCGGTAAAAATTTAGAACCAACAGTAACAGAATAGTTTCCACTGGTATCCACTGCCGGAGTAAATTCATCCACTGTAGAATAAATATTTGAACCTCCACGCCCTAAACCATTATCAAAACAGGTCATATTGCCAGCACCCGGATAGCCTGGTTTTACCCATTCCACATCATGTTGCTGGAAGTAACGTTGATCACTGGCAGTTCCTGCACCGTAACATACCGGATTTCCCCAGCGGTACAATAAATCACCACCTTTTCCTCGTTTACCACCTGCGTGACTTTTAGCTTCTGCAGTTGTGGTGCTGTGGTCGATGATCCACACTTCGCTGTTGCCACGTACGCTCATGGCTATCTGATCGAACTGTTCGTTGTAATCAATGGAGTTCATGTGATTCCAAAACGCTGGAAGTTTTTTGGTATCACCATCACAATCGACCAACTCAGGATGTTGCTTTGGAGTACCATAATTCAGTTTGGTAGCATCAAAATCCTGAATCAAATGATCCCAGGTGTGCCATTCCCACACCACAGTTCCACCTTTGGGATAAGTTGGTTTAACTTCAGCTACATAATCGGGCAAAACTATTGAAGGTAGTTGTTGAGTTTTAGGATCTAATTGAAAATTTGCAGTATTAAATCCGGCTGCAGCACATTCTGCCAATGTTTTTTTCTCAATTACCAGCATAATAATATTTCCATTCGGCAAAATATGGATGTCGTGGTGTTGCATGTAAGTATCGGTTGAGAAATCAAGTTCCCAAACCAGATTATCATCCCAATCGTATTCTTCAATACGACCTCCTTCACCTCCACCGCTACTTAATCTGCCGGGAGTCATACACGAACGCAAGATGTGTCCGTTTGGCAACAGATACACAGATTGACCCGGAGGATAGATACTCTTTGACCATTGGTGAACTACACGACCTTCGTTATTAATCAGGTAGGTGGTATGATATTGCTTGGGAGCAAACAGGGTATAGCCTTTATAAACCTTAGATGTATCGTTTAGAAACAAGCCTACGGTGCGGGTTTGCGCAAAGTTTGTAAAAATGCAAACAAATATAGCGGTTAGTATAAATATTGTCCTTTTCATAATTGAATATAATTAATTCGTAAATAGTAAATGTTTAAATGGTAAATTTTTAAATGGTAAATGGTATTATCTTGTAAATATCATTTTATACCCAACTTTCAGATTGTTATTATAAAGCGTATAACAATAAAGTCCGCTGTTCAGCTTATTCCCCGAATCGTCGGTGCCATCCCACACCAGTGTGTTTTTTCCGGTGAAGAACATCCGGTTAGCCAAATTTCGGACAAGCTTTCCTTTTAAATCATAAACAACTACGTTTAGTTTTTGGTCAGCCGGTAGATAAAACTCAATATTTGTATTTACACTGAACGGATTAGGATAATTCTGACTAACTACTCCATTATTTATCTGTTCAGCTATTTTTTGGATGGATGTAATATCAGCAGGTACAAGGTAGGAAGGGTCATAGCCTGTCATGGTTTTTCCGGGAGTCAGGTCCTGACCTTTAAGAGCAGGATGATCAGCCGTATAACGATATGCCCTGAAAGCTGCATTATCAGTCGGATAAGTATCGGTTTTGATTTTCTTGATACCGCTGCGGGTAAAAGGATTGATATATTCCCAAACTATGGAAGTATCTGTAGGACAAACTTCAAAAAAATGTCCGGAGTTCATGGCACAAACAAAAGTATTTCCGTTTGGAAGTCGTTGCGCGCTCGAACCAATAGTGCTAAAAAATGAAGTATTGTTTTTGCTGGAATACATCCAGGTAATTTGTTTAGATATATTTTTCTTTTCCTTCATCAAATTGGAATTGGCCGGAAGTAAAATATTGTAGCCGGCAGTAGGTGGGTCAACATAAGTGCTGTTTTTTGTTCCGGATGAATTGAGATACCCACTTATTTCAACTATATATGATTGTGGTGTTAACTCGAACAAATTCTGCCCATTATTAAAAATCAAAAAATTTCCTTCGCCTGGTAAACCAGGTTTAATCCACTGAATATCATGCGCTCCACCTATTTGTTTGTTGCCGGTTGAAGTTTTTTCGGGATTCGTTGAAAATGATGGCGCCAAACCCTGGCCATATTTATAAGGATCGCCGAAGCGGTACAGAAAATTACCAACTGAAGAAGCCGCCAATGTTACCGAAGTTGCTGAATCGTTTTTCACAAATGTATTTCCGTGGTCAATTACATAAAACTCACCATGAACGGAATTGATTACTACCTGATCCAGCGTTTGATTGTAATCCATTGAATTACAATGCAGCCAGTCGCTTTTGAGTGGATTTCCGGTCATGTTGATATTAATTCGTCCAGGAGTATTTTTCACCACACCATAATTAGCTGTTTTGGTGGCATCAAAATCCTGCACCACATGATCGAAAAATGCCCATTCCCATATAATTTTTCCGGCGCGGTTTACTTCAACCACCACATCAAGTTGTACACCAGAATAGGTTCCACCGGGAGCATTTGCCGGATTTGCACCTGCAGCCAGACACTGTGCAGAAGTATAATCCTTGTTGGCAATATACATAAAGGTGGAATCGCCCAACTTAGGGTTATAAATCTTTACAAAATCATGATGCGGGTGATAATTGCTGCGTTTTTCGGTGTACGACCAAACTGTATTGCCATTCCAGTCGAGTTCTTTCCAGATGTTCGAATTACTGGGATCTCCACCAACAGCATCAAGCAATTTTCCACCCTCAGTAAAACGTGGATTAGTGCCAATTTTCCAGGAATGAATGACATGACCTTCCATATCAATCAGATAGCTTGTTCCACCCGATCCGAACAAGGTATAGCCATTGTAGGCTTTGGTGCTGTTCCAGTAACGTGTTTCTGTCGGAGTAAAAAAACATTCCTGTGCAACCAATGTGAGCTTGGAACTAAAAACAATGAATAATAAAATGATTCTCTTCATGGTAGTATGTTTTTATTTTTGAATTAGTATTCTATTAGTAGACAGATTATTATCCACTTTCAACTGAATGATATAAATTCCTGAAGGTTGATTTCCAACATGCCAGCTTGCTGTATGTATTCCGCTTTCCAGTCGGGCATCAATCAGTGCACTAAGCCGTTGACCCAATGTATTGTAAATCATGACACTTACGTTAGCAGCATCATCCGTACTGAATTGAAATTCAGCCACTTCCCTGCAGGGATTAGGATAAGTTGTCAGTTTGTATTTATCAGTTTGGAATGTTGAAAGTCCGGTAATTCCTTTTTCAAAATTTCGCACCACCCTAAATCCAATATGATACCATGGATGATTGGGGTCGAGAGGGCCACGAAAATAAGACGGATTACGGTTTGAAACTCGCGAATGTCCATCGTCTATTCCGTTTACAATATCGCCGTTATACCAGCAGCCACCCCGCATTCCTTTGTATTGTTTGCCGTCGGGCATTGGAGAACCTGTTGTTGGTCCCTGTGGATTGCTTGCCGGACTGCTGCTGTAATAGGTCGACGAATACCAGTCGTAAATAAACTGCCACAC
Organism: Paludibacter sp.; assembly: GCA_037134195.1. Taxonomy (GTDB): domain Bacteria; phylum Bacteroidota; class Bacteroidia; order Bacteroidales; family Paludibacteraceae; genus Paludibacter. Next base: position 22,392 of record JBAXMR010000058.1, read on the forward strand.
ATTGCCGGCCATATCCACCAATCCGTATCCGTTCGTGCTGTTGGCTGTTTGATAGCTTGCAGCAGTACCCGGCCAGTTGAAATCGGTTTTCTGTTTCAGTGTTCCATCGTAAAATCCAACCGGAGTGCTGAACGGATACAGATTCACGTCGGCACTTTCGTACGGATCGCCGGTGGATGGCCAGTTGGCACGGGTTTTATCAGCCTCGGTATTGTTTCCCCATGGGTAATTGTAATAAGGATTGTTTTGTCCGCCGCGTCCGGCATATTCCCATTCGGCTTCTGTAGGCAGACGGTAACCGTTCTTCGTAAAATCGCAAATACCAGTTGTCAGATTATAGCAAGCATTCAGACCATTTTGTGTACTTAGCCAATTGCAAAAAGCAATACATCCATACCATCGCATACCCACCACCGGGTGATTGGCACGAAAATCGGCCATCGAAAAGGTTTTTCCGTCGAAACTGATGTTGTAATACGAAGCATACTGATTGGTATAACAATAAATGGAATCGAGTCCGACACCATATACAATTTTGTTTTTCACCGTAACCAAACCATTGGCTAAAGCTGAATTAAGGTAAGTAAGATACTGCTGATTGGTGATATGCGTTTTTGCCATGTAGAACGAATCTATTTTCACATCGTGCAATGGCAGTTCATCACTTGGGTGTTTTGGGTCATTAAATCCTATATGATCGCCCATGGAGAATATTCCGGCAGGAATCATCAAGTCGGTAATGTTCAAACTTATATTATCCATTCCTCCCCGAACAAGAATCACATATTTATTTACCGTTTTTGCATCATAGGTTACTACCCCATAATCGGTATTAAAATCCCAGGCAACCGTAGGTGTTCGGTACTGACTGGTTGATGACCAGTAGAACGCCGCACTAACTATATTCGGGAAGTAAGTTTTGTTGATAGATGGTTTTATGCGCAACACATCATTAAGCGATTGCAGTTCTTTGATATTCGGTACACGCCAGTCGGATTTGCCTCCCAGCGTGATTGTTTTAGCATAAGCCAGGGCTGCTTCCCAGTTCATAGGCGTAGTGGAGGAGTTTTTCTGCCAGGTCAGGCCTGTATAATTATCCTTAATCGTTCCATCACCGTTATCAGTAAAATGTGCTACTGAAAATGTGGTGGTTATGGGGCTACGAACTGCCCTTACATTATAATATTTAGTTCCACCTGCGCTCAGTGTTTCGGTTTTCGGGTGATTTCCTATTCCACCTCCGGCGTTGGTTACCCAGATAATATTGGCATTATCCGCTTGTTTTTCACTGCTCCACCAGTATTCGGCAGTTGTTTTTGTAAAATATGTTGTATTCAAAGCAGGATTGTTGGCATCAAAAACATGTATACTGAATAATTCAATTCCTGTTGGTAGTCGCCAGTCGGTATAACCTCCCAGTGTCAGTGTATCGGCATAACTCACTGCTTTTTCAAAAGTCATTTCTCCACCATCTGTTTTTTGCCAAATCAAACCCGTATTATTATCGGTAATCGTACCATCACCATTTTCTTTAAATGACATTGGATTAATGGTATAATCAGCATCTTCACCAGCTGTGGCAGTGTAGCTGGTGGTTTGACCGGTATCAGACAATTTGAAAGGCAACAGCTTTTGAGCCTGAACTTGCAGAATAAAAAATAGAATAAAGATGGTAATATTATTTTTCAACATAAAACTCAATTTTAATAGTCAATTTTATTCGTTCTTTAAACGTTGTACAAAGTTATTTAAATAATACATGTTTTCAATATACAAATCAATGAAATGAAAGATTATATCAGTGAAAGAAAAAACATCAAATAAATTACAAAATATCAACGCATTTTAAATCAAAGTATTTATATTTGCAAGTAATTACAATCAACACGCAACGGTATGATACACACAGTAAAAATTGACGATAACACCCGAAACGGAAAGAAAATCATTAACGATTTACGCCGCTATCGGAAGAGTGTTAAATTTGAAAATCCTGCTGTAACCGGCATTGTTCCTGAAGGATATATGACTGCTGAAGAATTTAAAGTTGAAACTACAAAAGATATAGAAGAAATTTGCAGAAAACATGGTATTTTATAGTAACATTGCAAGAATCGATTTGAAAAATATTTTTGATGGATTACTAACATGGACAAAACACCAATTGGAATATAATCATGTTATCAACTATCACAATCATATTTTGGAAATTTGCAATAACCTTGATTCCAAGTCTTTTCATTTCAATACCCAATTTCAAATTCACAAAAGTTTTGGAGAAAAAGTTCACACCTATAGGCGTAATTAACAAACTCACTGGTACATCATTTACAATCTCGACCCACACAGAAACGTATATTTCAACGAATCCTCTCGAACCATTCTACAACTGAAAAATAATTTATTTTAAATCAGCACTTTCAATGTTGTTTTTTCCTGATTTGAACTAATCGTCACTGAATAAACACCATGTGATAAGTATTCGGGCAATTGATATAAAGTGGTTTGATTTGAAATTAGTGTTTTATTTATTGAAACAATTAGTTTGCCTGTAATATTATACAAATTCAATTGAACATTCGTATTATTTAATGATTTTAGAAATACAAAGTTGCCCGATTGATAAACTTCTAAATTTGCACTTGAAATCACTGAATTTACTGCCGAAATCACTTTCGGTTTCACACTGAATGAACGTCGAATTGCACCATTTATCTGGTTTAAACCCGTATTATCCACATGATAACCTCCAATATAATCCACTTTGGCACTATCGGGACTTACGCTTACATTGATATGACCCGAGCAGGGCAAAAGCGTTCCGGTGACATAGCCATAGCCGGCTGCACTTGTTGTAGATGTATATTGAGGCAATGATGGTTGTGGCACTTCCAGGTAAACAACACCGTCTTTGGGTTGCTCTACGTAGAGGTGGTCGTGACCGTGAAAATAAATCTGAACACCGTTTTCCACCATAACCTGATGAATTGGTTTTCCCCAACCCGGGCGTTGAGTATCAAATACATTCGTACCATCAGCGTTTTGTCCGCCCATTTCAGCCAGATTTACGCGCTCAGCTCCTCCCCGCCCCTCTTTATCGCCACCCACAATCTGGTGCGAGAACACAAACTTATACTTTGCCTTGCTGTTTTCTAAGGTACTCCGAAACCAGTCGTACTGTGCTTTTCCCAGTGTAAATCCCCAAGCATCCGAGGGCTTTACCGGTGTAAATTCGTAGGGGTCAATCACTACAAAAAGCGCATCGCCCCAGTTCCAGGCATAGTAATTCTCCCGATGACCGAGATAAATATCATTCAAATCATTTCCGGTATAAAAACCATCGGGTGTCGGATTGGGATAGTATTTACGGCGAATGGAGTTGGTAAGATTAAATTCATCGGTCGTCTGACTGGTATTGAGCCAGCCCAGTTCGCCTTCGTGATTTCCAACTACAATGTACAAGGGCATGGAGTTGCACACATTATCCCAAAAATTACGATACAGCAGGTTACGTTGTTCAATATAATAACTGTTTACAAGGGGAAATTTCTCGGTCATAAAATTATCGCCGAGATCAATCATAAAGTCAGGTTTCAGTTTAGCTTCGTTTTGCAAGGTATTACGGAAGGTGTAATAGTTGGAATTTTCGTCGAGATGCGGATCTGCTTCCACTGCGAAGGAGAATTTCTGTCCGGGACTGCGTTGGGTAATAAAAGTGCCCGAAGTGCCTGTTTTAAAGGCGTTATCCCCATTCAGTTTGTAATACAACTGATAGAAATACTGCGTGTTTGCATTCATCCCACTCATGGTAATATCAATCGGCTGATTAGCCAAAAACGAGGCAAGTGGTGTTTGCATCGATAAATTGCCGGCACTGGTTCCGTAGACCAGATAAACCGACATGGCTTTGTCCGACAAAGCATTAAAAACAATAGACTTATCGCTTGGAGCACCCAACAAACCCGAAGCAATAAAATCGCCGTAAAAGCGTATATCCACTTTGTAGACCGAGACTCCGGCAGTGATAAACAACTGATTGTTATATTTACCGCCAAAAGTCAAATTGCGGACTTTCTCTCCTACCGGAAGGGTTATCGAACCTACCAGTGTGGCTGATTTATCGTAAATCTTTACTCCTCCATCACCAAAAGCCACGTAGATATTGCCAAACACATCCGAAGTTATTCCATCTATCTCTCCTGTCCCTGCAACTTTCAGGAATACTTTTTTATTCTTAGTGAGGTCAACGGTACTTTCGTTTGTCAGTGCGTAAGTGTAAATCGTGTTTGTGCTGCTTTCGTTTACATACAGTGTTTTCCAGTCCTGAACAAAGGTGAGTCCGTTAGGTTTTACAAGCGTGCTGTCGAGTAATACTGGTTTGGTAGTGGCATTGTACGGAATGCAGTACAAACCCTGAAAAGTAAGTTCGCGACCAGTTACACCAAAATCAGGGTCAGTAAAATAAATCGAGCCCAAATAACTCAATGCTACATCATTGGGTGAATTCAGGCGTTTACCATTCCATGTCGACATCAGCGAAGTCTGGTTTCCCAGCGTATCCATTTTGATAATATCGTGCTGGTTGTTACGGCATACATAAAACTCATTTCGCTTACCACAGGCTATGCCATTGGGATTACCAACACCAGACACAAATACCGAAAGGCCTTTTTCTTCGCTCCATTTATAGATTTTATTGCCATTTACATCACTGAATACCAGATAACCATCCGGATGCCATTGCGGTCCTTCAGTAAATTGCAGTCCGGTAACTATTTGTATGGGTTGAAGATTGTCAAATATGCCGGCAAATAAATTGACCGGTAATACAAGAAATAACCCTGCAATGAATTTTAATAATTTGAAACATTTCATACGGCTTATCGTTGATTTGACACAAATATAGAACATTATAATCTATCAAAAATGAGAAATCATTGATTCGGTTTATTTTATCTACCAAATAACAGAAATAATCAGCATGATGATTTTTTGAAATTTGATCCGATTAATTGTAATCACCTAAGTTTTCACATTTACTATAATTGATCTACATAAAACAGGAAAAAGCAACATCTATACGGTAAAGTTGGTATATTCAAAGTCTCCTTATCTTCAATTTCTCTACATTTTATCTAATATAACTACTATATAGTATAGATATAACTCATATATTGCTATATTAAAGCTCAATTTAAAAATAGAGTTATATATTAGTTTTAATATAATTATTACTATCTTTGTAATTAGTTTATAATAACTAGATGCACACTTAATGACCCGAACGAGGCCAAAAGAGGAATGGAAATATAGTGAATGAAAATCAACTAACCGACCTCCCCTTAACCTTCTGGCAAGGAGGTGGGATTGGTTTGTGGGTTGAAGAATATTTTATGAAAGAAAGAAATTTTATAACGCGAAAATTTCAAAACAACATTACAGCTGCTTCATTATATTTGCAATGCAGAAATTATAAAACCCTTAAGAAATTAAAAAAATAGAACGCTGATTTTCGCAGTTTAAGCTGATTTTAAAACGGATAAAAAAATGCAAGCATTTTTGATTTTGCTCCTAAATCAATCCCGATTCATCGAGATTTAATATTCGTTTTTTATCCGCTCTATCAAAATTAATCTGCGTTCCACTCTCTTTTGTTTTATTTTATTTTTAGATTGGTATTTCCAATCTGCGATGCTCTTAAGAAACAAACAGCCCCTAACCCCTAAAGGGAAAGTAAATTAAAATTTATATTTTATTGTATTTTTATCTGATAATAAACGCCTTACGTGATAAATGTGAGGCGTTTTTATTTGCCTACATTACACAAACGTTACACAAAAGAAGGTATTTATTTACAAACGGATACAAAGA
>JBAXMR010000059.1:0-27994 GCA_037134195.1 Paludibacter sp.
CTTTTGTTTCATTTTATTTTTAGATTGGAATTCCCAATCTGTAATGCTATTAACTTCTTCATGTGTGAATCATGTAACTTATTTCTTATATGCTGTAACATTTCAAGCAAATAAATCACTGACCTTTGTTTGCTGAGAAAAATCACATTTAAAGTGAAATATAATGAAGAATAATTTACTCCATTTTTTTATGACGATTGCTTTAGGTATCATACCAACTATAAGTTTCGGACAAGCAGCACCTGATTTAGGTGTTGTATCCGGTTTTGCATTATTTACAGGAAATGGAGCATTTAATGAAGTTGGAACATCATCAACTGTAACAGGCAATGTTGGGACTAATGTAGGAGCATTCAATGCATTTCCTCCTGGAATTTTAATTAATGGAACAAAGTATGTGCCAAGTAGTTCTGTTGCAGTGCAAGCTGCGGCAGATGTAGTCACGGCATTTGGCAATTTTGGTGCTAATGGTGCAGTTTTAGGAACACCTTTAGAAACATATAACACAACAGGCTTTATTTATGCCGGAACTTATCATACAATAGGTGCTGCGGCTTTAAACGGCGATTTTACACTGGATGCTCAAGGTAATCCAAATGCTTTATTTATTATCAATATTAATGGCGAATTAACAGTAGGCGCAGGTTTCAATATTTTATTGAAAAATTCAGCGTCCTTATGTAATATTTATTGGTTAATAAATGGAGCTTTCTCGTTAGGTGCAGGTTCTGTTTTCAGGGGTACTGTAATTGCTCATGATGCTATCAGTTTATTGGATGGGGCATCTCTTTTCGGAAGAGGTCTTTCAGTTGCGGGAGCTATTACCTTAAGTAATAATGTAGTTTCAATATCTGTATCGCCAAGTGCTGCTGTCGGTCTCGACAGAGCTATCTGCAAAAATGAAAGCACTCAACTTGGAGCAACAGCTGTTGCTGGTAGTAGCTATAGCTGGATATCGGTTCCGGCAGGTTTTACATCAACTACAGCCAATCCTATAGTCACTCCGTTGGTAACCACCACGTATACTTTGGTTGAAACCATTACAGCTACCGGATGTAATAGCACAAACAGTGTTGTTGTAACAGTTAAGCCGCTGCCGGCTACTTCATTGATTTATCATGAATAATTAGAATGAAAAATGAACGAATTATAAATAACTATTATACACTTAATTAAACAAACAAAAGTCATGAAAACAAAAACTATTTTTTCAAAATGCATTATGTTGTTGATTGCCCTGATAAGCACATTGGGAGCATTGGCACAAACAAGTACGACATTGACGCAGAACGTGTGTCCGGGAACTGAGCCTTATCTAATAACCCCCGGAAATCCGGCTAACTTATTTCAATGGAGCATTTCAACAGGTACAACCCCGGCTAACTGGACAATTTCTACAGCTACTTTATCGGGCACAAATGTGGTATGGGCAAACCCGGTAGCTCCGGTTACCTACACTTTAACGCTGACAGAAACGGATGCTGTTACCTTATGTTCTACAGTTAAAAGTATTGATGTTACGGTTTATCCGATACCTACACTCGCCATTACAACCCCATCAGCAGAATGTTCACCGGCCACGGTTAATCTTACCGCAGCAGCAGTAACAGCTGGAAGTACAGCAGGATTGACATTAACCTACTGGACTAATGCAGCAGCAACGGTATCGTATGCTACTCCGGCAACAGCTATAGCCGGTAACTATTGGATAAAAGGAACCAATCCGTTAACGGGATGTTATGATATTGAACCTGTAACAGTAACGGTTGTACCGACTCCAACACTTGTTATCGTTCCTCCAACAGCAGTTTGTTCACCGGGTACGGTTGATTTAACTACAGCAGCAGTGACAGCAGGAAGTACAGCAGGATTGATTTTAACCTACTGGACTGATGCAGCTGCAACGGTAACTTATGCCACTCCTACAACAGCAACAGCCGGTACATATTGGATAAAAGGATCCGCAGGAGCATGTTTTGATATTAAACCGGTTACTGTCACTATTAATCCATTACCAACAACTTCGCCTATCAAACATAATTAATAATAATTCCCCCTCTCCGCATTGGAGAGGGGATTATTTATTCTGATTGTTGGTTTTAATTTAATTTTTTCCTGGGAAACGTACTTTAAATAATGAAAACCATGTCTGGTCTATACCGATATATTCTTTTGCTTTGTCTGATACTGTTTTGCAATATCAGGGCTATAGCAGTTCAACTTGCCATGCCCGACAATGTTTATATCGGAACTATAAAACACTATTCAGTTGATCCAAATCCTTTTCCGGGTTCTACCTATATCTGGAGAATTGATGGGGTAACTCAATTGGGTTCAACCACCAATGAAATTGATATAACGTGGAATAATGTGGGTACATTTTTGCTCGAAGTTCAGGAATTCAATATTGGTACTTGTTCGGGTGAAACAAAATCAGGTCAGGTCATTGTTAGTCTTTTGCCGGTAATAATTCCAAGTGCCGATTTAAGCGTTGTAAAAACTGTGAATAATGCACATCCCATTATCGGTCAATCAGTTTTATTCAACATTGTGGCAACCAATAATGGTATGGACAATGCCACGGGTGTAAAAGTGACTGATATTTTACAAAGCGGCTATTCATATATCTCATCCACAGCAACAACCGGAACATACAATTCATCTTCATCTGTCTGGACAATCGGTCTTTTGAATGTTGGAAAGTCTGAAACTTTGATACTTAAAGCAATTGTAAATACATTAGGAAACTATAGTAATACGGCCACAATAGATGGAATTGAAGTGGATGGTAACACCGAAAATAATACTTCAACTGCCGTTACTTACCCTACCGACTTCTTTATTCCAGAAGGTTTTTCACCCAATGGCGACGGAACGAACGATTTGTTTGTTATTCGCGGAATTGCGAATTACCCGAAAAATACCTTTGTAATTTTCAATCGTTGGGGAAATAAAGTGTACGAAGCAAGTCCTTACCAGAATACCTGGGATGGTCGGTCTATGTTTGGATTACGGGTTGGAGGCAATGAATTACCCACTGGTACGTACTTCTATGTACTTGATTTAAGAGATGGATCAACAATTTTTAAAGGAACTATTTATCTCAACAGGTAAAACTAAAGCAAATGAAAACACATATAATTTTTACAGCATTGGTTTTATCTTTTGTGAGTTTAACCCTGACTGCACAGCAAATTCCCATGTACACACATTACATGGATAATACCCTGGTGGTTAATCCTGCTTATGCCGGAAGCAGGGATGCATTGACCGTTACAGCAATTAATCGTGCTCAGTGGGTCGATTTCAAAGGTTCACCCCTAACACAAAGTATCACCATGCATGCACCGCTGCTAAATGAGCATATCGGACTGGGTTTCTCGTTGATGAATGACAAAATAGGACCAAGTAACAACACATCCGTGGTTTTTGATTACGCGTTTATAATGAATCTGAGTTCAAAATCTAAACTCGCTTTGGGTCTGAGTGCCGGTGTGAATATATTTCAGGCTGATTTGAGTTTGCTTCAATTGGATGTGCAAAATGACCCGGTTTTTCTAAATAATATCAATAATCATGTAACTCCGAATGTTGGTTTTGGTGCTTATTACTCAACCGAGCGTTTTTATGCAGGTTTTTCAATTCCTAATTTGTTTGAAAACAGTTATTCCGAAATCCTTCAGCCCAATGGTTTTACTTTAATTGGAAAGGAACAGCGGCATTATTTTCTGATTGCCGGTTCAATGATTAAACTAACCGAAAATATCGAATTTAAACCTACAACTTACCTAAAAATTACGTCTGCAGCACCTATTGAAGCAGATTTGACAGCATCGTTTGTCATTCAGAAAAGGTTTTTGGTGGGTGCCATGGTACGTACCGGAGATGCGTTGGGTGCGCTGGTTGGATTTGATGTTACCGATCAGTTTCATATTGGATATTCATTCGATTGGTCGTATGGGTTACAAACATTCAGGTATAATCAGGGAAGTCACGAAATTGTATTGCGGTATGATTTTATATTCTTAAACAGAAAGCAAATTCATTCGCCAAGGAATTTCTAAAATTCTATCAAAACTAATTTCTCTCTATTCCCCCTTTAGGAGGTTAGGGGGCTTATCCATCAACTTATGAAAAATCTATTTATACTCATTCTGGCTTTTACCGTAATTGGATTCAGTACTAATGCCCAAAAGAAATCAATCAAAGAAATAAAAGGAGGCAAATATTCCTTCAATTACTCCTATGACAAAGCTATAAAAACCTATTCACACTCCAAAGACCTGTCTGTAGAAGGTCAGCGGGCATTGGCTGAGAGTTATCACAAAGTGGATAGCAATGTGGCAGCCGCAAAAGTGTATTTCAGTATGATAACCGCCAACAAAGGAATTATACCGGAGGATTATTACAACTATGCCATGGTGCTGAAAATGAATGGAAACTATCCCGAATCAGCCAAATGGATGGATAAATTTGCAGCACTGAAGCCGACAGATCTGAGGGTGAAAGATTATCTTGCAAATGGCAGCAAATTAGCCGAATTGCAACACAGTGTGCCGGAATTTAAGATTGAACATCAAACGATTAATAGCACTGCGCTGGATTTTGGAACTGCTTATTACAAAAGCAAAATTGTATTTGCATCGACTCGCACCAATCACCTTTTGTTTGTCAGTAAATATAACTGGACACGCAAACCGTTTTGGGATATGTATGTGGCCGATGTGGACAGCAATCAATTAAGCAATCCCCGAATTTTCGACAGGAAGTTGAATGGAAGTCTGCACGACGGCCCGGCTTGTTTTAGTAACGAGGGGACTTTTATGGCTTTTACCCGAAACAATTATCATGCTAAAAACAAAATTAAGGTAGTAGAACTTCAAATCTGGTTTAGCAACTTCAAGGACGGTAAATGGTCGAAACCAACTCCATTTATCTACAATAACACCGCCTATTCGGTTGGGCAACCTTGTCTGACACCCGATGGAAATACCCTGTACTTTGCCAGCGATATGCCGGGCGGATTTGGAGGCGTAGATCTGTACAAAACAACCAAAGACACTGCCGGTGTGTGGCAAAAACCCATCAATCTGGGCAATAAAATAAATACCGAAGGCGATGAAATGTTTCCTTTTCTGGAAACTAAAAATGGAACATTCTTCTTTTCCTCCAACGGTCGTTTCGGACTTGGCGGATTGGATATTTTTATTGCTAAACTGAATGGTACTGAATTTAGTCAGCCTTACAATGCTGGTTCTCCTCTGAATACGCAATACGATGATTTTGCAGCCATAATTGATGATAATGTGGACAAAGGTTATTTCTCCACCAACCGAACCGGTGGCAGTGGCGGTGACGACATTTACTCACTGGAAGTACTGGAACCAACTATTGCATTTTCGGCTACAGTTCCCACCGATGTTCCGGTCATTCGGAAGATACGGGAAACATTTCCGCTTCGTAATTATGTGTTTTTCAATCCGGGTTCAACCGAAATTCCCGAACGTTACGTGTTGCTTGCCAAAAATCAGGTAAAAAGTTTCAAAGAAGACCATTTGGAAGAGTTTACGTCTAAAAATCCAACGGGTCGTGCTGTTCGTCAAATGAATGTGTATTACAATGTGATAAACATTTTGGGTAATCGTATGACAAAAAATCCTTCAGCCAACGTACGGCTTTCAGGTGCAGCAATGACAGGTATTGCTGACGGATTGAAAATGGCTCAATCGGTTAAGAAATATCTGGTTGACGTGTTTGGTATTGAGGCATCAAGAATTACCACCGAAGGACGCATCAAACCCCGAATTCCATCCGAACAACCCGGCGGAACAAAGGAACTAGTTCTGCTTCGTGAAGGTGACCATCGGGTAACTATTTGGAGTTCTTCACCGGAGATATTGATGGAATTTCAGAGTGGACCGGAAGCGCCTTTGAAACCGGTAGAAATTATTAGCATTCAGGAGTCAAAACCTCAAACTCAAAACATGGTCACTTTCAACGCTGAAGGGGCAAAAGCGGCATTTGCTTCCTGGTCGATGGAAATTACGGATGAAGATGGGAAATTGCAGAAATACGGACCATATACCGATGATAAAGTCACCGTACCCCGAAAACTCATTATGGGCGAACAGCTTCACGGTGACTATATTGCTACAATGACTGCCAAGATGAGGATTGGTAAGACATTCACACGATTAACCACGCTGCACCTTGAAGTTGCGGTTGCGCCAAAAGTAGAAGAAGTAATGCGATTCAGTATCATTTTCGAGTTTGATGATGCCAGAGCCATTGCGCTATATGAAAAATACCTAACCGAAATTGTAACGCCCAAAATTCCAACGAATGGAAAAGTAATCATCCGTGGTTTTACAGATATTATCGGCGAAACAGATCATAACCAACGATTATCCTTATCCCGAGCCAACGATGTACAGAAAATTATGGAAGCTGCTTTGAATAAAGCGGGTAGAACAGATGTAACCTTCGACGTTTCCGCCTATGGCGAAGATGAAAAAGCATCACCTTTCGAAAATAAATTACCCGAAGAACGCTTCTATAACCGAACGGTTATTATTGATATTGAAAAGGGGAAATGAGGATTGAAATTGCAACCCCTCGTCCTCCTGCGTCGGACACTCCCCTTTGCGAAAGGGAGATTTACTGGGTGCGTGAATTTGCTCATTGAATAACTGATTACAAAGTTTTATGTTTTTTACTCAAGAGTAATTAAAATACTAAGCTTCGCACAAAGTAGATGTCCCCCTCATCAAGGAGACAAATGCAGTGGAGGGATTTAATAGTTATACCCACATAGCTGACAACCCATTTTACAAACAAACTTATCTTATATTCAGGAATGAAGTTGGGATTTTTGGAAGTCATTTTAATAGGGTACGGAGACATAAAAATATGAGTTGAAGCCATATTATTATATCTCGCAGTCATTCAATTATGAATCACTTCCATAACACTATGACCAAAGTGGATATATTTTTGCATATTAAATCTCAAACTTGTCAAAATGAATTTATTCTTTTGGAAACATTAAAAAAATGCTTACTTTTGCAATTAATTAAAGTTTAAAACTTCAAGCAATAAATCATTTTTTAAAACCCATGGAATATAATACAGTTATAAAACCAAAAAACAAGCTTTTTGAGGTCGATTTCAAGGAAATTTGGCAGTACCGCGATTTGTTTTCGATGTTTGTAAAGCGTGATATCATAACACAATACAAACAAACAATTCTTGGTCCTGCCTGGTTTTTTATTCAACCTTTTATAACCACAATTATGTATATGGTTGTTTTTGGTGGAATTGCCAAAATACCAACCGATGGACTTCCACAGCCTATGTTTTATATGGCAGGAATTGTTTGCTGGCAGTATTTTGCCGATTGTTTAAATAAAACATCCTCTACTTTTACCACTAATCAGGCTATTTTTGGAAAAGTATATTTTCCCCGCTTAATTGTTCCACTTTCCACTGTAGCTTCAGGATTGGTTCGTATGGGGATTCAGTTTTTACTTTTTGCCGCGGTATATGTGTATTTTATAATTACCGGAGTGCATGTTGCCCCAAATATATACATATTACTTTTACCACTTATTATAATTATGTTAGCCGGATTGTCGCTCGGATTTGGAATTATTATTTCATCAATGACCACCAAATACAGAGACTTGACTATTCTTTTTACATTTATTGTTCAACTTTGGATGTATGCCACTCCAATCATTTACCCATTAAGCACCATGTCACCAAAACGACAATGGATAATGGCACTAAATCCGGTAACTTCTCTTGTGGAAACCTTTAAATACGGCACCATGGGAACTGGTACATTTAGCTGGGGACAATTGGGATATAGTTTTGGATTTATGGTCGTGTTGCTTGGAATTGGCATTGTTGTTTTTAATAAAGTACAACGGTCGTTTATGGATACAGTTTAGGCGCGAATTGAACGAATTATTACGAATTAAGACGAATAAATATGGCTGAAATATTATTTAAGAATGAAAGCTATAAAATTATTGGTTCTTGTATGAAAGTTCATTCCACTTTGGGTCCCGGATTTTCTGAATCCGTTTATCAGGAAGCACTATCAATACAATTTGCAAAAGATGGAATTCCCTTTGAAAGGGAAAAAGTATTAGAAGTTTATTTTGATGAAGTGAAATTAAAAAAGCATTTTAAAGCAGATTTTGTATGTTTTGAATCGATAATAATTGAATTGAAAGCAAGTTCATTTATTCATTATGACAATATTGATCAAACCCGTAATTATTTAAAATCAACTAGATTTAAATTAGGACTTTTAGTAAACTTTGGCGAAAAAAGTCTGGTGTATAAACGTGTTCTAAACTAGCGTTAAAAGTCAAATTCGTCTTAATTCGTAATAATTAGTATAATTAGTATCTATGAGGTATTTATATATTTTTGCAACCCTATTCTTCACCATTTACGGTCAAATGATCCTTAAATGGAGGATTTTAAAGTTGCATTGGAGTATGCCACAAACCGGACTTTGGGATATGGTGGTTTCATACACAAAATTTTTGCTCGATCCCTTTATTTTTTCAGGTTTTTTGTCGGCTTTTATAGCTTCTGTTTTTTGGTCGATGGCTATGACAAAATTTCAAATCACAGAAGCATATCCGTTTATGAGCCTTGCGCCGGCAATTGTATTTATATTAGGAGTATTTCTATTAAATGAAACCTTTACTATAGGCAAAGTGATTGGCTTGGTTTTAATTATTATTGGTACTATTGTCACAGTTAAACTTTAGAATGAAAAAAATAGCTATTATTGGAGCAAGTTACCTTCAGTTACCTTTGGTTTTGAAAGCAAAAGAAATGGGACTTGAAACACATTGTTTTGCATGGGAGGATGGAGCTGTATGTAAAGAAATAGCTGATTTTTTTTATCCAATTTCCATTTTGGAAAAAGAACAGATTCTGGAGCTTTGTGAATCGATTGATATTGATGGAATTACCAGTATTGCTTCTGATGCAGCTGTACCAACCGTGAATTACGTTGCTGAAAAAATGGGTTTAATTGGCAACAGTTTCAAAGATTCCATAGCCTATACCGATAAATACCAAATGCGTTGCCGTTTTGCTGAATTTGGCGTTTCTTCTCCAAAATTTGCAATTTCGGAGACTGATTACAACATAGAAAACTTCAGATATCCAGTGATAGTTAAACCGACGGACCGTTCAGGAAGTCGTGGAGTGAAGAAAATAGTAAATGAAGGTGATTTACAAGTTGCAGTAGTACGCGCTAAAAATGAATCATTTGGAGGAAAAGCAATTATTGAAGAATATATTTCTGGTACAGAAATAAGCGTTGAAACAATTTCATGGAAAGGCAACCATCATATTTTGGTTATAACCGATAAAGTTACAACCGGAGCACCTAGTTTTGTGGAATTGGAACATCATCAACCAAGTCAATTAGCAGATAATATTCAACAACAAGTAAAAGATGAAACGCTTAAAGTGCTCAATTCTTTGAATATACAGTATGGTGCCAGTCATTCAGAATTTAAAATAACCAAAGAAGGGCATATTTTTGCCATTGAAGTGGGAGCAAGGATGGGAGGAGATTTTATTGGTTCAAATTTGGTACAACTTTCTACAGGTTATGATTTTGTGAAAGGAGTGATAAATGTTGCATTGGGGCAATTTGAAGAACCTGTAATTCATTCCGAAATGCACTCAGGTATTTATTTCCTTTGCAGAGAAACCGAACGTTTGTTACCTATAATTCAAGAACCGGATAAATATAATGAAATAATTCAGGCAGAAATTACTGATAGTGAATTGCACAATATTCAGTGCAGTGCCGATAGAAGTGGATATTTCATTTACCAGGCCGAAAAACGATTCAAAATATGAAGAATCCTCATTTATCCATAGTTACCACACTTTACCGTTCTGAAAGGTTTTTGGATAGCTTTGTGGCTCAATGCGAGATTGCGATGGCGGAAATTAGTTGCGATAATTATGAAATTGTATTTGTAAACGATGGTTCGCCCGATAATTCGCTGGCAAAGGTTCTTGAACTCAAGGGGTCGAATAATCATATAGTTGCAGTAGATTTATCGCGTAACTTTGGACATCATTATGCCATTATGGCCGGGTTAAATTGCGCTACTGGTGAAAATATATTTCTGATTGATTGCGATTTAGAAGTTCCTCCAACTTATATTCCTACTTTTTACAATAAATTTAATGAGGAGCAATGCGATGTAGTTTATGGTGTGCAGGAAAGCCGTAAAGGCTCATTTATTGAACGAACTGTTGGTGGACTTTTTTATAGGTTTTTTAATAATCTTACAGATACACAAATTCCTGAGAATCTACTAACTGAACGTTTGATGAGTCGGCGCTATGTGAACGAATTGATTAAGCTTGGCGATAAGAATATCTTTATGGCCGGAATGATGCAATGGGTTGGTTTTAAACAAATTCCGATAACCATTAAAAAAGGACAGCGCGATGGAAAAAGTACTTACACCCTTGGAAAACGCATTGCACTAAGTATGCAGGCAATCACCTCTTTTTCTTCTTATCCTCTGGTAGTTTTGTTTAAATTTGGTTTTTTTATTTCTGCAATTAGTGTGATTACAGGTCTTTATTTTTTAATTAGAAAAATAATTTATCCTGAGATTGTACTATCTGGATTTACGTTTCTGATTGTGGCACTTTTGTTTTCGGTTGGCGTAATTATTAGTTCGCTTGGAATTTTGGGAATTTATATTGATAAACTGTTTAATCAAACCAAAAACCGCCCGACTTTTATTGTAAAAGATATTTATAAGTAATAAGCTCCTTTGAGATGGGTTCAAAAAAGAAGAAAGTAGTTATTTTTGGAGTTAGTGATTTTGCAAGTCAGGTAAGTTTCTATTTAAAGCAAGATTCAGAATATGAGATTGTTGCTTATACGGTTGATTCGAAATATAATACTGAAAAAACTTTTCTTGATTTACCGGTTGTCGATTTTGAAGATGTTCAGGGTATATTTCCACCAACTGAATATGTTATGTTTGTTGCCATTGGTTATCACAAACTTAATACAACCCGTGAATCCAAGTTTAATGAAGCAAAAGCAAAAGGGTATCAATTAATCAGTTATATTTGTTCGCGAAATTCTTTCTGGAATGATTTGAAAATTGGTGAAAACTGCTTTATCATGGAAGGTAATATCTTTATGCAAAATGTAGAAATTCATAATAATGTAATTGTTGCTGTTGGAAATGTTTTTGGTCATGACTCAGTTATTGAAGAAAATTGTTTTGTAACTTCAACAGTAGTTATTGGCGGTTATTGTACAATAAAGAAAAATTCATTTTTAGGAATCAGTTCTGTTATTAAAGATAAAATTTCAATTGGAGAATTTAATATATTAGGGGCGGGTTCCATAATACTGAAAAATACAAAACCAAATAGTTCTTTTCTGACTAAATCCACAGCCTTAACGCCCGATCCGAATAACTTGATTCAGGATTTTATATGATATAGTATTGACTAACTAAAATTTAATAAATATGGACGCTAACGAATTTATCAAAAACTTTGCTGCTCAGTTCGACGATACAGATTTATCTGAATTTACTATCGAAACCCGTTTCCGTGAGTTAGATGAATGGTCATCACTCAATGCTTTGGCAATTCTGAATATGATTGGAAAAAAATATTCCGTTATGCTTAGACCAGATGAAATGAAACCAACCAAAACGGTTCAGGAATTGTTTGACCTGGTAAACTCCAAAATAATTTAAAAATCCGACAGTTGTTAATTATTGAGTTTTGATTATACATGGTGAATCCGTTTTCATTGGCTGATAAAACTATTCTGGTTACAGGTGCTTCTGCCGGAATCGGTCGTGCAATAGCTGTCGAATGTTCTCGTGCGGGTGCAAGGATAATTATTACAGGTAGAAATCAGTTACGGTTGAATGAAACTTTAAGTTTGCTTGAAGGCGAAGGTCATCAGATTTTTTATGCCGATTTGACAAAAACGGAAGAATTAGTTAATTTGATTGAGAGCTTACCAAAACTGGATGGTGTTGTTAATAATGCGGGAATTGCTAAACCACTTGTACTTCAGTTTGTTGAAAAAAAAGATGTAGATGAAGTATTGAATATTAATGCTTTAGTACCGATTAATCTGACAAGATTAGTTATTCAGCAAAAAAAACTCAATAAATTGGCTTCACTGGTTTTTATTTCTTCTATCAACGGAAATAATTGTACATATATTGGCAGTTCTGTTTATGCTGCATCAAAAGGTGCGGTGACTGCTTTTATGAAAGGAGTTGCGCTTGAGTTAGCGCCACGGGGAATCCGTGCTAATGCTATTCATCCGGGAATGATTGAAACCGATTTGCTTCAAACGGGTTCGATTGGAGCAGATGAATTGGAGGCTGACCGGTTGAAATACCCGCTAAAACGTTATGGAAAGCCGGAAGAAGTTGCTTATGCTGCTGTTTATCTTCTTTCGGACGCTACAAAATGGATGACGGGCAGTAGTTTGCTAATCGATGGGGGGTACACACTTCAATAAAATGATTAACGATAAGTGTTTGGCAATTAACGTAAGATTCTAAGCATTTATCTCTAAAAACGAATCATTAATCATTCAATTTTATGAAAGCATTTATAAAAGCAATATCTTATTTTTTACCCGAAAAAATTGTTACAAACGATGATTTGGTGAAAGAATTTCCGGAATGGACAGTGGCTAAAATTGCCGGAAAAGTGGGTGTGACCGTGAGACATATAGCTGCTGAAACAGAAACTGCAGCTGATATGGCAACTCAGGCTGCTGAGAAACTTTTTACTGAACATGGAATTGACAGAAGCACGATTGATTTTGTTTTGTTTTGCACTCAGAGTCCGGATTATTTTTTGCCAACATCAGCTTGTATTATTCAAAACAACCTGGGCTTGTCCACTTCCTGTGGTGCACTGGATTTTAATCTGGGATGCTCCGGATTTGTATACGGTTTGTCAGTTGCTAAAGGTTTGATTGCAGGAGGTATAGCTTCTAACATACTTCTTTTAACTGCCGAAACTTATTCTAAACATATTCACCCAAAAGACAAAGGTAACCGCACTATTTTTGGTGACGCTGCAGCTGCTACCTTGGTTTCTACAAATGGTTTTGCCTCGATTGAGAATTTCAGTTTGGGAACTGACGGTCGTGGAGCCGAAAATTTGATTGTGAAAAAAGGAGGTCAACGACAACCTAAAGCACTTGATGATACAAGCATCGATGAATCAGGCAATCTGACCTCGTCAGATTATTTGTTTATGAATGGTGGTGAAATTTTTAATTTTACTTCAGAAGCTGTGCCGGTGTTGGTTGAGCAGGTGTTGGCTAAAAACGAACTCAATAAAGATGATATTCAGCTATTTGTATTTCATCAGGCTAATAAGTACATGATGAATTACCTTCGTAAACTTATTGATATAGAACCTGAACGTTTTTATTTTTGTCTTGAAAAAGTTGGTAATACAGTATCTTCTACAATCCCGATTGCTTTGTATGAAGCCCAAAAAGAAGGAAAACTATTCGGCAATGTTTTGTTAGCTGGTTTTGGAGTTGGTTACTCATGGGGAGCAACAGTTTTGAAAATGGCTAACGATTAATGATTGGTGATTAATGTTTAAAAAATTTCGTTCCGTTTTTGATTGGAGAATAGTTCTTGGCTTCATTATAATAGCTTTTCCCAAGATAGTCGTTTTCGTAACTGCTTGGTTGTATGCTCATACACAACCTGCTTTTTTGATTCCGGTTTGGTCGGACGAATTATCACTCTGGCATGAAGTATTGTCATTCAGTCAGAAAGGTTTTAATTTCGGATATTATACAATCAATGAAGTAGTTCCAACGTACCTTTCATTTGGCACACATGGTTTTGGAACGGTTTCGGTTTATGCTTTTTTTGCAAGACATTTTGGGTGGCAAACTTTTTCCATCGCGAGTGCTAATGTCTTTTTCTTGCAAATGGCATACCTATCTTTCTTGATTTTAGCTTTGCCGAATACCAGACAATACATATATATCATATTATTTTCGGTTTCTTTCACCCCCTTGATTCTCTTTTTTAGTACTTCCATGTCCGAATTACTGAATTATTCGGTGTTAATTGTGTATTTCGGATTGCTGTACAGATATTTCAAACAGGGTTGGAAGATGTTTTTTATTGTGTTAACCCTTTTTTGTATATGGGTTTCATTTATTCGTATTATATATATCCTTCTATTCTTGCCCCTTTTATTCAAAAGAAAAAGAGAATTTCGATTTGATAAAAAATTCTTATTCCACTTACTTCTTTGGTTTCTTTCCGCTGTTACATTGTTTGTTCTGAATGGTTTATTTGTTTCTCCTTATCCCGATTCTTTTCTGAATGAATTGTTTTCAAGTGCCGGTATCGGCGAATTTATCCGTAATTTTACCATTCACTTTTTTCAAAACACATTCAATTTCATTAATCCCCTATCTGAAAATCTGATTCAGGTTTGTGAACGATATTTCATTATTTTCGTAACGATTTATTGTTTATTAAAATCCAATATATTACATTTAAAAACAAAAAAGATTGAGATAGAATATTTTATTGTATTTTTGATGCTATTTTTATTTACGTTGATAAATATTGCAGTTTATGATGTGTTTGATTGGCGTGATTATAGGGTACTGGCACCGGTTCTGTTTGGGAGTGTTCTTTTCCTTATTATAAATGGGAAACATTTTATTTTTAATAATGCCCTAGTAATTAATGTGATTATTTTAGTTATTTTGATTTTTTCCCCTACTGTTTTCGAATCATTTATGGCAAACAGATTTGCAAAACCTGTTGAAAACAAGTTGTTATCAGAAATAAAATACGATAATCAGGCAACATCAAAATTTGATAATACAATTGCTCTTAATCACTTTACTGCCAACGAAGTACTTAATATTCCCGCCGGAATAGGTATAACATATTGTGATGTTTTATCTGATAAACTGAAATCAAAATTCATTTTTTCAGATAAGAAAATTAATCTTTCCAGCTATAAACTGATTAATTCCAATAAATCCGGATATTTATATAAAAAGGAAATAAGATAATAGAACTAAGAACAAAACTTAATATTTCATTATTACCAACTATAAACTGCCAACTATAAACTTAAAAAATGATTCCATTTAACAAACCCTATCTCACAGGCAAAGAAACTCATTATATGTACGAAGCCGTGTTTACCGGAAAGCTGTCCGGAAATGGCATATTTACACAACGCTGCCAGCGTTACTTTGAGGAACGATATGGTTTTAAGAAATGCCTACTTACTACTTCCTGCACCGATTCACTGGAAATGGCTGCCATACTTTGCGATATTCAACCCGGCGATGAAGTGATTATACCAAGCTACACATTTGTGTCGACTGCATTAGCTTTTGTGCGTCAGGGTGCTAAAATTGTTTTTGCCGATAGTCAGTCCAATCACCCAAATCTTGATGTTGATAAAATTGAAGTATTGATTACTTCCAGAACTAAGGCAATAGTGCCGGTTCATTATGCCGGAATGGCTTGCGATATGGATAAAATCATGCTTTTGGCAGAAAAATATAATTTATTGGTAGTGGAAGATGCTGCGCAGGCTGTGGATTCGTTTTATTTGGATCCAAGAACCAAGAGCCAAGAACCAAGAGCTTTGGGAAGTATTGGTCATTTGGCTGCATTTTCTTTTCATGAAACAAAGAATCTGATTTCGGGTGAAGGAGGAATGTTGGCAATAAATGATGAACGTTTTATACATCGGGCTGAAATAATATGGGAAAAAGGAACTAATCGTGCTGAGTTTTTCCGTGGTGAAGTGAATAAGTATGGTTGGGTGGATATCGGTTCTTCTTTTTTGCCTTCGGAGGTCATTGCTGCTTTTCTTTGGGCGCAGATTGAGCATTTGGAAGAGATTCAAAATAAACGCAAAGCGCACTGGAACCGATACTTTGAGGCTTTAAAACCACTTGCTGAACAAGGTTTGTTTAAATTACCTGAACTGCCCGAATACGCAACCAATAATGCACACATGTTTTATCTGGTTTTTCAAACGTTAGAGGAGCGTACAGCACTAATTGAAACCCTGAAAAATAATGGAATATGGGCAGTATTTCATTATCTGAGTTTGCACAGCAGTCCGTATTACGAAACAAAACACGATGGTCGTGTGTTGGCAAATTGCGATCATTTTGCAGATTGCTTAGTTAGGTTACCCTTATTTTTCGAATTAAGCGAAATGGATAAAGAAAAGATAATTCAAACAATTTATATGCATTACGAAAGCTAATCGAAGGTTTAGATTATGAAGAAAGACAAGCTTATATTACTCATTCTATTCGTGTTTCTTTTTACAGTCTTTTATGGTTTGCTGAAAGTAATACCGGCTGATTTCAACGATATGCATGATCATGCAGCTTTTGCACGCGATATGTGTACCGGAAAGATTCCTTATACCGGTAATTTTCTGGTTTATCTGCTGGTGAATATTTTTTCTTTTTTTAGTGCAGGTATAAAAGCTACTGAACTAAGCCTATGCGGACTTCTCGCTTTTGCAGGAACGTATAGGTATTATTTGTCTTATCAAAAAATTAAAACAGTTATTGCAACTCCCTCAACCCATCAACTCTTTGCAATAATGGCTTCACTTGCAATGTTGATTATCTTTGTCATTCCTATTCCGGGTTATTTTACAGATGATCGATACATGTACATTGGCTCATTCACACCTAATGTATGGCATAACTCCACAATTTTGTTTCTTTTCCCCTTTGCCATGTTGTTGTTTGAGCAATCGTGGAAGCAACTTAATACTTTTGATCCCAAACGAAATGGATGGATTTTACTGCTTATTGCTCTGAATTTATTCATCAAACCAAGTTTCTTTTTTGTATTTATTTGTGTTTATCCCATGATGTTATTGTATAAATATCGATTCAGAAAAGAATTTTGGTTGGGCATTCTTCCTGTATTTCTGGGTGGAGTTTTGCTTATCGGTCAGTATATCGTTATCTATAAGATTAATACACAAGTAGTCAATGATACATCTTCGGTGGTTTTTATGCCTTTCTGGAAAAATCCTGAATTGAAAGAAGATATGATAAATTTACCAATTTCGATGATTTTCTCGTTGTTGTTCCCTCTTACTTATACTGTTCTGAATTTCCGGAAATTGATTCATAATCAGTTGTTTTGGTACACATTTTTATCATTTGTGGTATCCGTACTTATTTTCTTCTTTATCTCCGAATCTGGTCCACGTGCTTCACACGGTAATTTTTATTGGCAAATAGTTATCACTACCTGGCTTTGTTTCTTTACCACCTTATTGGGATTGTTGAAAGATTTCAAAACAGTAGGAAAGTCAGTGAAAAATACAGTTTTGTTTACACTGTTTGTAATTCATACTTTGCTCGGAATGGTTTATCTGGCAAAGATATTATTGACAGGTAGCTATTATTAATAAAAAGCAGAAAGCATAAAAAGAAAGCCATAAGCAGACAGTAAAAAGAAATACTATCCTACTCCCAGAATTTTCCTGCACCTGCACCCTTTATTGGGGCTGGATTCCAATGACTTCTTTCAGATTTGCAGTCACCCGCAACACCCTTGTCAATCACTAATGTTTCCTATCAACTCGGCACATACAGGAACTTGCACACTGTTAGCTTAATACCATGCCTGATATACTAAGACCAACAAATCCAATCTTATATAAACTCACACGAACTAAGACTCTCGTTTTCCATGAAGCAACAGATTCACAGCATCCTGCATTGAACCGGCTTTGGTCACAGCACCAGAATTGACAAAATAGATTTCGTTGGCACTTTCGATGGTGTTCAGGCGGTGTGCAATGATAATGCGGGTGGCACTTTTCGGAAGTTTTCGCAGAATATCTTCGAGCAATTGTTCGGTAACTGTGTCAATATTGGCAGTAGCTTCGTCCAGAATCAGCAAATCTGGTCGGCGAATCACCGCACGGATAAAGGCAATGATTTGTTTCTGTCCAAGGCTAAGACCTTCGCCCGTTGATTTTATTTCGGCATGAAGTCCTCCATCAAAACGCTCCAGCAAACCATCCAAACTCACTTCTTTGAGCTCTTTCATCAGTTCCTCGTCACTCAGGTCGATAAAACAAGCATTTCCATACAAAATATTGTCGCGGATTGTTCCGGTAAACAGAAACGGTTCTTGCAAAATAAAACCAATTTTTGCAGCACGTCCGTTAGCATCATAAGAGCGAATATCCAGTCCATCGAGCAAAATCTGTCCGGCAGTGGGGTCGTAAAGTCGCGCAATCAGTGAAGCAGTTGTTGTTTTTCCACCTCCGGTTGGTCCAACAAAAGCATAGGTTTTTCCACGTACCAAATCAAAACTGACATTTGTCAAGATTTCTTTTTCAGGCACATAAGAGAAAGAAACATTGCGGAACGATATCAGAGCATGGTTTTCTTCTTTCTTGCCGGCAGGAATCACGGTGAGATTATTTTCCTCAGCCATAATTTGCGAAATACGATCCCAACCTGCCAATGCCACTTGAAAACTTGCCCACAAGGCGGCAATCTGTCGAAGCGGATTGTAAAACTGAGCTATATAAGCCAGAAAACTTATCAATAAACCCACCGAAAACTGTCCGACTGAAATCATATAGATACCCAACGCCAGTACAACCAATTGCCCAATGTTAGACGAAAACCCGTAAACAGGCGTAAAAACATTGTTGGCAATACCGGCTTTCACTGCACTACGGTAATTCTCGGTATTTACTTCGTCGAATTTCTTGCGGAAATAATCGCGGCGGTTGAATGCCACAATCACTTTGAAATTGTCCAGACTTTCCTGAATTTCAGCACTCAGACCGCCTGTGTTTTTCATATTTATGGCGTTGCGGTTTTTTACCCAGGGCGAAACAACTTTCGTAAAGAACCACAGAAACAGAGCCGGAGCAAGGGCAGCCAGCGCAAGTTTCGGGTTGATTGATATCAGAAAAACTCCTGCTCCTAGCATGGTAAAAATGCTGCTCATAAACTGTACCAACGACTGTGAAAAGAACTGGTTGATTTTGTCGGTATCATTATTGACGCGCGAAATCAGGTCACCGGCTTTGTTTTGTTGGAAAAAACTAATCGGCAGTTCCTGCAACTTACTGAAAATATTGTTTCGCAGGTTGTACATCATGCGTTGACCCACACGTCCCATCAGTTGAGCCTGCGTGTAACCGCTTACCAGAGCCAGCAGAAAAACACACAGCAGAATAATAGAATATCGAATCAGTCCATCGTACTGATGTGTCACCACAAATTTATCCACTGCATGTCCCATTAAATAAGGTGCAATCAGATTCAGTCCCGAATTCAACAAAATAAAGAATATCGCAATGAAAAGATTGGTACGTTCTTCCCCAACCAGTGTCATCAGTCGGGTGAGAATGACTTTGGTGCTTACTTTTTCGTAAGGCTGAAATGCTCCTGCACCCATGCCCCGACGTCCATGTGCATTGTTATTATTATCGCTCATAAAGATTAGTGCTACGTTGTGAATTAAAAATCTGCACGTATTCAGGACTAGACACCATCAATTCCCTGTGCGTTCCGCTTGCCAGAATTTCGCCTTCTTCGAGCAAAATAATCTGACCAAAATTTTCTATCGAGGCAATTTTCTGGGTGATAGAAATCAGCGTAATTCCGGGATAGTTTTTCTCTACGTTTTCCAAAATTTTCTGCTCGGTTTGTCCGTCCACACGTGCTGTGAAGTCATCGAGTAAGAGTATTTTCGGATTCAGTGCCAATGCCCGTGCCAGCATAATGCGTTGTTTCTGACCGCCCGAAAGGCTTGTTCCGCGCTCACTTACAATAGTTTCCAGTCCATTGGGCAGCGTATCGAGAAAATCATGAAGCTCGGCAGTTTCAATGGCTTTGGTCATCAATTCTTCAGTAACCTGCTCGTTGAAAGCAATGTTTTCACGCAGACTCATGCTGAAAATGACGCTGTCCTGAAATACAAAACCTATCTGGTGTTGAAAATTCTCTTTGTTATAATCGTTTAAATCAATATCATCAAACAGAATTTGTCCGCTGTTGGGTTTTAATAATCCGGTGAGCAGATATAGAAGTTGGGTTTTTCCGGCAGCTGTCGGACCAATAATAGCTGTACGTTTTCCGGAGTTGATAGTTAGCGAAACATCTCTCAGCACGGGTTTTTCGCCAAAATTTACGTTAATGTTTTTAAGTTCTATTTTTCCTTTCAAAGGCGATTCAATGATTCCTGTATCACGTGTTTCGGGAGCATTCAGTACTTCGCTGATACGACCATAAGCCACGGAGGCTTGTGCAATAAAATTGCTTATAAATCCAATTACCATTATTGGGAAAATCAGTATGACCAGATAGGAACTGAAAGCTGCAAAATCACCAAGCGACATTGCACCGGTAATAACAAAATGCCCACCCAAAAACAGAATGGCGAGCGAAGCCATATTTCCCACAAAGACAACGATAGGAATCAATGTGGCAAAAAGTTTTAGAATGGACAAACTCAGGTTGCGAGCATTGGTATTAGCATCCATGAATTTGTTGTATTCCGTTATCTGAGCGTTCAGAACCCGTACAAGAGCTGCACCTATAATACTCTCATTGATGATTTTATTGAGTCGGTCCACTACTTCGCGACTCTTTTTGAAAAGTACGCTCAGACGGCTGAAAACGACTCCGAATGCTCCAATTATCACCGGAATTATCACCAACACATTTAATGCCAGTTTCCAGTTAATCGAAAGCAACAATATGCTTGCTCCAACAATAATAAATGCTGATGATGCCAACGAAACCACCGCCATGGACACAAACATTTTTACCGAATCAACGTCGGAAGTAAGGTTGGTAAGCAGTTTGGAAGGGTTGGATTGCTGAATAAAAGCATAGCTCTGACGCGATATTTTATCGGTCAACCTGGTGCGTAAATCGCGTGCAACACGTTCAGAAGCATAGGTTTGCAAAATACCCTGCAAGAAAGTGAATATAAATATCACCAGCGATGCGACTAAAAATTCCAGAATTACCTTTTGAAGTGAGAAAGACCCCTTCGAAAAATCGTCGATGCTGTGCGAAATGATTTTAGGGATAACCAGATTTACCGCATTACTCATTAATGCGAACACTATGAGCCCCGCAATCATAAACTTATAGGGTTTCAAAACACCGAATATGCTTGGACCTTTCGGTCTGGCTCCTTGTTTTTGTTTTCTATTTTGTTTTGCCATTAACAGTACATTTAATTTAAAACGTGCAAAGGTACAAATTTGACTGCTTTCCTAATCACTGATAAGCTTTAAAATAACAATCTTTCGTGTGAAAGGTTGTAAATAAAAAAGGTTGCCATGAAACAACATTTTTAAAATTTGTATATCAATGTCGTTTAGTTTAGCATTTACAAAGAAATTAGGGGAAATCAAAATAGTATATTAGGCATTATACAAGTTATAAGTATCTGATATATTGAATTATATATTTCAAAGTAAAGAAATGGAACGCTTATCGAAGATGCCGACTTGACGGCATTACACGGATTTAGCTGATTTGCACAGACGGAGTATTTCGACGTGCCGACTTGACGGTATAAAATGTAAATACGGATCAATAAAAGGATTTTATCCCCGATAAATCGGGTCTGATTTAAAGAACTAAGTCTTTATCATTAACTACGTTGATCTTCGATTCCGACATGTCGGAATAAAATCAGTTTAGATCAGTCCTATCAGCGTAATGCCGTCAAGTCGGCATCTTCGATCCGCGTTCTATTCTTACAAACAATCAAACTTATATAAACTCTAAAAAATGGTAAGCGATTTTTTGATTTTTTTCTAAAGGTTCTTTCTTTAAAATAAGTCTATATGCTTTTGTAGCAAAAAAACCTAAGTCGAAGTAAAAAACACGGATTTCTTGCCTTATTGTTAGCAACAGATATGAGCCTATAAGTCGAAATGGCGAATATTTTTAACTTTAAAGCTGCAGAAAATTTCTGCAAGGCAAAACGGCGGCATTTTGTGCTTAAGAAAATTTCTGTAAGGCAAAATGACTTCATTTCAGGTTACAGAAAATTTCTGCGAGGCAAAACAGCTCCATTTCAGGTCGCAGAAAATTTCTACAGGGCAAAATGGCTTCAATTCGGGTTGCAGAAAATTTCTGCAGCATAAAAGCCCTGAAAAAGAGCTCCCAAACCCCCTCCGTATTATATCGGGATAAATTTTGTGGACTTTAAGAGGGCAATTGAATGTCGTATATTTAGCATTTACAAAGAAATAAGGGGGAAATATGGAGGTTATTTTTCTATTAAAGGTTTATTTTCATGTGCTTGCGGTACAGTAGTGATAAAAATCGCACGAACACCACGAGCTTCCGATTGATCTTCCAAATTGATTCTTTTAACGATACAAGTTAAGCGGCCAGTGAATTGAGGGTCACTCATTTGTTTCATTAATTGAGATTGTCCTGCACAAATTGATTTGCCTACTGTTGCACAGCCTGCAAATTCGTTCATATTTTCACGATTTCTGACAAACGAAGCGCCATTTTTAATCTGTTCGCCTGTTGCCCCACCATTCATGCAGGCAAAATTGACGGCATGAATGATCCCAATCGTCCCTTTGTACTTTACATGTCCTAATTGACGTGCCATTTTATTAAAGTTTAGATTAAGTAATACAGCATTGAATTACTTTTTGTAAAAATAATCCATAATTAGCACTATGACAATAGAATTAGTATTATTTTTGTCAACTGTAATTACTTTATGCATAAAACCTATTTTACATGAAAATTGCAACCATCAAAGAAGTTCAAAAACTTTTGCCGGAACTATCAAAATTATCCATTAGTCGTAAAATACAATTACTCAGAGATTCCCTCAACAAACCTAAACCGAAAATTGTTACAATGGATGAATTTAAAATGTATTATGATATTCAATCAGAATAATATTTTTATCTTTGCATCATCATTCTAAATCATAACATTATGGCACGAATAGCAGGAATTACAATAGAAAAAGATTTACGGGGACATGCTCGTTATGCTCGTATTGATTTACGTAAATATGGGGAAGATCTAAGAAATTTCTTTCAGGAAAAAGGAGTATCTATTGATGAGGTTAAATTTACTACAAAAATGAAACGTAGTATTAAAGAAGCAAAAACAGGTCAAACAAAGGAAGGAAATATTAATGATTTTTGGAAATGAATTACATTGAAACAAAAACGGCATTATCAGATAAGAAGAAAATTAAATCAATGACTAAATCTACACAGAACAAGTTATTAGAATTAGTTATTGATATCAAAGATAATCCCCGAAATTTGGAATCAATTGGAGAACCTGAAAAACTGAAATATACAGAAATAGAAATGTATTCAAGAAGCCTGAATAAAAAGGATCGTATTGTTTACGGAATAGAACCAGGATATAATCATAATATGTCCGATGATTCTGAAATAATTGTATTTTATCAATACTTAGGTCATTACACCGACAAATAAAATAACGCCGCCCAGGCATCATCTATCCAAATAGGATTAAGGGACTAAAGCAAGATGATCAAAGCCGTACAATTTCGTACGGCTTTTTTTATTCCATAAATTCCAAAATTTCCATATATTCCATATTTTTCGGCGCTCTATTTTTTCTCTGCATACATTTGCGTTCGTAAACCAGAAAACAGCGAATGAAAGCAGTAAACAAAATCTTACTTGTAGCAGGTGCAGCCTTAGCCGCCTGGTACGTTCCTACACTTCTGGCTATATACAATCTCACTTTTGATATTATTGCAGTGGTACCAACCGGAGCAAATGAAAGTAAAATTTCATTTTTGGTAACGGTCCGTTTGAAAAACAATACCGGAGTACGCGTAAACATGCAACATATCAAAGCAGATATAATTCTGAATGGGCTTAAAGTAGCACAATTCAGTCAAGCCGAAACAGCTGTTAAACTTAAGAAGCAGCCTGCGCAACTTAAAAAAGCATTGTCGGATGATTTCAGCGAGTTCAATTCAATGATTGACTCACTTCCAAACAATGAAACTGATCGGCAAAAGATGATAGACCAATTAGAAAGTTTTTTAGTTCAATATCCTGATTGGAATTTCGAAGTAGGAGAATCAAAGAAAATTGTATCTGTTGTACAAGACGGTCAGCGTGATGAAATTATCTATAATACTATTTATGACTATCGGGTTTTGCACCCAACGATAGAATCTAACCATTTTTTTTGCAAACTCTAATTTATTGACATTTTCATTTTGATAAATAAAGAATGAACCATAATTAATATTGAATACGTTGGAAGGAACTCGAAGAGTTCAATGTGAATAACCCCCGACAAAGTCGGGGGGTGGAGCGAATAAACATCTATAACAACCCGTAGGGTTGAATTAAAAGGTATTGAGTGCTAAAATGTTCAACCCTGCGGGTTGAGTTCTTATAGTATGTTGTCATCCCCCGACTTTGTCGGAGCTTATGCACATTCAGTCCTTTGGACTGCAAATGTTAACAAATAGCTTTTAAATAAATCTTTATATGTTAATATCATTGCCAAAATAATCGAAAATATCAAATAATCAAAACATTGGGTACAAAACCCGATAGTCATTATACTATTTGTAAACTAAAAGATTTAAAAGAAAAACAAGAATACAGAAATCTAATTACAGATATAATAAACTACACCGAAACGTTAGAGGCTGGTAATCAAAAAATAAAATTAAATAATTCAACAAAACGGAATGAAACTAACTCAGATATTATAAATCCTTCTAAAATACAAAACATGACCAGTATCAAAAATCAAAATAGTATGAAGAATGATAATTTAGATGCATATTGGGAAGAAATTGAAAACTTAAGCAATTCGATACATGAATGCTGGGAGGATGCTTGGGATGAAGCATTAAATGAAATTAATATAGAAAAACTCAAAACTAACTTTCGTTCTCATGGAAGCTATTATCCACAAAAGCCCATTATAAAAAAGAAAGAACGAAAGATTAGTGTAAAATATAAAGTGCAACTAAATTTTCTTTTATTTGTAAGTAAAATTTTCGGAGTTGAGGAACTCTTGCCCGAAGATGGATATCAAGATCGTATCCAATTAGCCCTATTGGAAATTAAAGAAAATCTATTTGGATTAAATAATCTGATTGATAAGAAAGCCTATGCAAATATTATATTGAGAAGTATTAATCAAATAGACATTTACAATCAGGGTAATGATTTTTGGGACTATCCAATTGATTATACTTTGTTGTTTAGATATCTAACTGATAGAGATTTAATTATTGATAATAACAGCAATAAAGAAGTAGAAAGAGAAATTATTGTAATATCTTTCGGGAATGACCTTCAAGTAAGATTTGTAAAACTTTTAGATTTTATAAATGAGTTAGCCGCACTGTTTAAATGTTTTGAAATAGATATTTTTCAATTAGCTCAGGATGCTGATTTAAGAATCACTTTAATAAATACAAACAAGAATGGACGTATCGATTCTTCAATTAATGATGAAAATTTCATTTCAGATGATTTTGATTCAAATCAAGAAAAGGAAAAAAATGTCTGATTGCACATGATATTGAATCTAAAGTAGATAAAAGTAGATTCATTTTTTTAGCTAAAGTGTTGATAATAAGCCAAAAGAACAATTATTTATACCACATAAAGAACTGTTAACTTCAATTTTGGAGTTATATTGTACTGATAAACAATAGTTTAACTACCAGAAAAATAGATAAATAAGTTTCCAACTCACATTAATTCCCTGTTTTTCAAATTAGAATTGTTTTTCAATTTCTGACATTATAGTTTTAAAATAAAATTGTATTTTTGCAATTGGTTATCCCAATTTTTAAAGCTAACGAATTCGTAACCTTTAAAATGTAGGTCGGACTTAAATTTTTGATAACTAAAATTTCCAATTAGCAAAAAATATGGAAAAAGAAACAATCAACAAACTCAATAAGAATTTTGAAGAATATGCTTACGAACAAGATGGCATAGATTATTGGTTGGCGCGCGAATTGCAAGAATTACTTGGGTATGCCGATTGGCGGAATTTTCTGAATGCGGTTGACAAGGCAAAAGAAAGTTGTAAAACCATTGGCGAGGCGGTCTCAGACCATTTCGTTGACGTCACCAAAATGGTCAAGATTGGTTCTGGAGCTGAGCGCAAGCAAGATGATATAATGCTTACCCGGTATGCTTGTTATCTTATTGCTCAAAATGGCGACCCAAAGAAAGAACAAATTGCATTTGCTCAAAGTTATTTTGCCATACAAACCCGTAAGCAGGAATTACTGGAAGAGCGCATTCAACTGATGGAACGATTGCAGGCCAGAGAAAAATTGGCTGCTACCGAAACCGAATTATAAAAAAACATTTATGAACGTGGTGTTGACAACAAAGGGTTTGCAACCATACGCAGTAAAGGCGATTGGGCTTTATTTGGAGGATATAACACCAGTGCCATGAAACGCAAATTGGGTATTGCCGAAAACAGACCATTAGCCGACTTTCTACCTACTATTACTATTACGGCAAAGCAATTGGCAACAGAAATAACAAATTTCAATGTGAAACAATACGACTTGAAAGGCGAAAATAAAATAACCAACGAGCATGTTAAAAACAATACAGATATACGCACACTTTTAGGCAAAAGCGGTATTAGACCCGAACAATTACCACCCGAAGAAGACATTAAGAAATTAGAAAGAAGAATAAATACGGCTGACAAGGAAATTGTAAAGAAAAAACTGAAAGGTAAAAAATAAAAATGGTCGAATTTGACCACTTTAAAATGCAGACAGAACTTCCTTCTGAATAAAATGGCAATTATGCAAATGAAATCGCTTTTACACAATACTGAAATTCAAAAAATCAAATAATAAAATAGACAATAAACTAATTTTCAACATATTATAACATAGCATTAGCTATTATTCTTACTCCTGAAATTTCCCGATTAAAGTAGAGTACACAAGAATAAGTTAGTAAATGCCTATGCCCCCTCAGGGGCGTGGGCTTTAACTTATTCGTGTACAGGGTCGGGAAACCCTCAGGAGTGGATAAGGGTAGGTTCACGCCTCTTTTGTGAACTTATCTTCTAGGGTAGTACGTTAAGCTCAACTACTCAACTATGAAAGACTTCCAAACCTCTCTATTTCCGATATACTTCCTCAAGCTACACAGCTACAATTCAACTGACTACATTCTCAACAAATTGGCACTCTATCAACGATACGAGATTGATTTGCTGCGTCCTATTGTCCCAAATCAAATGTAAAAAATATTTGCATATAATTTCAATTTAATTGAGTAAAATAAATTTTTAAAAAAAGAAGATAATGAAAATAATAGAAGCATTCAAAATATTTGATACAAAGTTTTCAGACACTTTTGAAATATCTCAAGAATGGTATAAAAAGAACTGTGGTGTATTCTCTACTAACAAAATAACAAATTCTAAAAATGTAAAAGGTGTTTTTACAGAAGAATATTACAGAGCAAGAATGGTTTGGAGTTTGGTTGAAACAAAATTATATCCTTCAGAAAATATATGTGTTGAATTTGCAATTCCAAAAGGTAGTGAAGGTGCAAAATCTCTTAACCCTGATATAGTTATTTTTAAAACTCATGTATGGTATACATATTATAAAAAATGGGATAAATCAAAATCACTTCCAGAAGATTTGGCAAAAGAAATGCTTATAGTTTGGGAAGCCAAAGAGAATCCCTCTAAAATTGAAAGTGCGGTTACTAAACAAATGGCTGAGGCAATGAATAGTTACGTTGGAGAACAAGTTTATGGTGTATATTTTGACAATCAGATTGATGTTCTTATACCAAATGTATTTATAAAATAGTCCAATTAGTGTAATTGGATTTTTTT